>JAFUKK010000261.1 GCA_017473665.1 Lachnospiraceae bacterium | reverse complement strand
CTGTCCCTTGCGCTATTCTCCACCGCGTATGCTTAGACAACTGATGACACGAAACGTATGCCCGTGGAAGTGTATCGCCCCGGACATTGTGCCCGGTACTCCACCTGTCTTTGCAGGACCATACAGTAGGTGGCAAGGTCCATTCGGTAAAAGACACCGTCCCTAACCCCAAGGCTCGTTTGTTGAAAATCCAGCCAAGACAGTACGAAGAAACCCCGGACGGGTGGGATGGGCCCTGCTGCCGGCAGGAAGAGGGGCGATAGGGCAGAGGAAAAGGGAAGGGGCATGAAAAAAGCACCGGGAAACCGGTGCTTTGGGTTATTGTGCTGTGTCGGTAAAGGGAAGGCTACTATAGGTGCTTAGCAAGGACCAGATACTCTTGTCCTCGTAGCCAAGACGCCATACGGCCACACCACCGATATTCTTGGAAATCATTACATTCAACTTGGCCATAATGGACTGCGCATCTTCAAACCAGATACGGTAGGTAATATCATCCTCCGTCCACTCAGCATAATTCTGACAAGTCTCCTCATCCCACACAGTCTCTAATTTCTTGGTGGCTATAAGCGAAGCCTGATTCCGCATAGTTACATACTCATCAGTAACCTGTGCCCCTTCTGTCTTCCATCAAATCGTGTAAAAGGGCAACGCATTCACCACCTTGTGGGCAGGCACCTGCTCCAATGTGCGCTCCAAACCGCCGGTGACATAACCGATGCTGGCCACACTGCCGGGGTCACCGCTACCATGCCAATGCTCATCATACCCCATAATAATCACATAGTCTGCCACCTGCCCCTGGATATCCAATCGGTAATATGAATTGAAATTAAAGGGCACATAATTATCTATGGACAAAACCACTCCTGCCTTACGGCAAGCTACGGACATTTCCCTAAGAAACTGCACGTAATGGTTACTGACAGCCGAATTAATTTGCTCAAAATCCAAGTTGATGCCATCCAGCCCCAGACTCTCTGCCTGAGCCATCACATTGTCTATCAGATGCTGACGTTTGGTTGTAGAGGACAATACTGCGTACTCGTCTATGGATGTGTCATTTTCATTGGCATAGTTAAAATTGTCAAGCACGCCCCATACCTGCAAACCATATCTATGAGCCTTGTCCACATAATCCCGACTGCCAAAACTACGGATATTTCCATCATTATCTGACATGCTGAACCAGGTGGGGGCAATTACATTCATTCCCGTAGTACCGGATACCATACTGTCCAAAGTCTGATTACCGGCCACTCCTCCGATAGAATGCCAGCCCAGGCTTACCCGCTCCGGGAGACTGATACCGGTGTATTCCTCCGGCACATAATCTGTTACCGGTTGCTCTGTTACAACGCTTTCGGGCCCCAAGTGCTTATTTTCCACATAACCGATAATCGACTGGGACGTCTTGACCTTACACCAGGTCTCCATCCTCTCCAGAATCTCCAACACCTCACCCTCTGCCACATCCGCCAGAATTTCACTCTTAATACCACCCAACACTCGTACCGCAGTAGCCTTAATGGCGGGAGCCTCTGTTCTCTCATCCCACTGATTATATATCTGCACGCAATAGGGAAATACCTGAACTGAAAAATTAGCATATTGTTTCACGTAGTCTACAGCTACATACAGCTGGTCCCCTTCCTGAAAACAAATAACATAATCCGTATCTATCACACCTGTGGCATTTTCATATTGTTTTTCGCCGTAGCGGGTCTTAATAATATCGGTCGCTGTAGTAAATAATAAAAGCTGTTCTCCATCATCTCCATAGAACGCTTCATTCAGCAGGTCCTGTACCTGATTCAGGGTCAAATAACAACGCCCCTCCCGCACCAGTGCCTGTTCTTCCAGCACCTCATCCTGCAATACAATAGCCAATCGGTCGCCCTCCACGCCAAAGTATTCAGACAGTTCCATCCTCTCATCACTGTAAGAAAAACGCTCCAGCAAATAGCCGCCCACTACTACTACCCCCAGAATTACAATCAATATCAACGCCACAATTACCGGAATTGCTTTCTTTTTCATATGTCAATCCTTTCCTATAACGCAAATGTAACTGTTCGGCAGATTATCTCAACCAAACAGTTACATTTTAGCATAAGCTCACGGCAACGTCATTAGTTTTTTACCGTTTACACTGATTATTCGGCATAGGAGGCAATTCCCATTGATTACAGTGTACCTGTCCGATTCGGACCAAAAGGAATGTGATATAGGGAAACCCTGAATCGGACAATGCAGATACCTTCCATACGTATGTACCGGTCAAAAAAGAATTGTGAATTATAAAAAAGTGAATTTCGTTGAATCAACATGACTGCAGCCAAAACTGGTATTGTTTTGCCTGTAAGACATCCCTAAGATAAACGAAACAATGGCCACTGCCACCATTTCTGCATATAATAATTCCATCATGAAAATACCATAAACCAATAGTCTAACATGATAAAAATATGATATAATTGAATTGTAATAAAAAACGTCTGTTTACAAAATAATAAGGATGAGCCGGAACGAATTGTTCCTAACGAAATAACCGGATTTAGATGAGCCTCCTTTCCTTACAGCCTCGGAAAGGTATCCACAAACATATTGTAATAGGCTTTTCCCGGAAATGCAAGCAAAAGACTTTATATGGTCCACATTTCTAAAAAAACTTTAAAATCCACCCGAAAATATTGACTTAAGGGGCACCAAAGTATAAGATAGTGTAACAATCGCCGATTTCCTTTCGGCGAAATAACTGGGAAAGGTATGGTGATATTATGAAAATTGAAAAAATCAATGACAATCAGATTAGATGTACCTTAACCAGAGAGGACCTGGCCAAGCGAGAGCTAAAGATAAGTGAGTTGGTATATGGCAGCGCAAAGGCAAAATCTCTTTTTAGAGACATGATGCAACAGGCCAATTATGAATTTGGTTTCGAAGCAGAAGATATTCCTTTAATGATTGAAGCGATCCCCATGAGCGCCGAGAGCATCGTACTCATCATTACCAAGGTGGAGGATCCTGAGGAGCTGAATCCCAGGCTGGCACGTTTTGCTCCCTCCGGTGATGAGGACGACGATTCCGCGGACGAAGGCTCGGACGAAATCATGGATTTGTTTCATCGCATTCAGGAAGCCTCCCAAGAGGAATCCGGTGCTGATACTGAGATAGATGCGGAGGCAGAGACTCCGGAACAAATAAAGGGGGAGTCCCAAGAAGACAACGGGGACCTAAGCCGTGCATTTTTGTTTCCTACCCTACAGGCTGTAATGGAGGTAGCACAGTATACCGGCCCTCACTTCCATGGTGAGAACTCCCTGTATAAACTGGACCGTCCCGAGGGCTACCTGTTACTGGCGACCTTGGGCACAGAATCCAAGACTCACTTTTCCAAGCTGTGCAACGTACTTTCCGAGTACGGACAGTTAAGGCGTGACCTGGCTTTTTCCAAGGACTTTCTGGAAGAACATCACACCCCGCTTATCGCGCAGAATGCTCTGCAGCGTCTGTGCAAAACACATTAAGCAAACAAAAATCCCGGATGTAAATCCGGGATTTTAATTTACACAAATAGCGGGAAAATCAGACGTTTCACTGTATCCTGCTTACACTTCCTGAATAGCTGCCATCAATGCATCTATATCCAAGCCGTGCACCATAGCTGCCTCTGCCAGAGACTCGCCCTGTGCGGAAGGACAACCCAGGCAATGCATACCTGCATTTAACAGTACGGGTGCCACCTCAGGCTTTGCACGAAGAATTTCGCCAATTGTCATATCCTTAGTGATTTCCATTTTAAATCTCCTTTCTATCCTTCAATCATTTTCAGTATAATACTTTACCCTTTTTCTGGCAAGCCTAACCTTGTAATCGGCTTAAATGTACACCTTTTCTAAAATCGTGTATTTTCGCCTTTTGTATAGAAAAAAGTACACTCCCGCTTCTTGACGGCATAATCTCTTTTTCATATAATAAAATCATAGAATTAGAAGCTTTAAACACTTAATTTCACTAATTCAATTTTTATAGGAGGCTATTTCAAAATGAGACCTGAATGGAAAGATTTTGTAGACGGCAAATGGGCTACTGAAGTCAACGTACGTGACTTCATCCAGAAGAACTATCATCCCTATGATGGCGATGAAAGCTTCTTAGCTGATGCTACACAGAACACAAAAGACTTATGGGCAATGGTATTGGATTTACAGAAGAAGGAAAGAGAAGCAGGCGGTGTACTGGATATGGACACCAAGGTTGTTTCTACTATCGTTTCTCATGGCCCCGGATATCTTGACAAGAGCAAGGAGACCATCGTTGGTTTCCAGACTGACAAGCCTTTCAAGAGATCCTT
>JAFUKK010000260.1 GCA_017473665.1 Lachnospiraceae bacterium | reverse complement strand
AGCCTTCCTGTACCAGATTGCTAAGGACATGGGCTCCATGGCTTGTGTGCTGAAGGGCAAGGTAGACCAGATTATCTTAACCGGTGGTATCGCGTACAATGCGGATGTGGTAGAGGCTCTGAAGGATATGGCAGGCTTTATCGCTCCCTTCACTGTATATCCCGGTGAGGACGAATTGCTGGCTCTGACCCAGGGTGCCCTTCGTGTACTGAACGGTGAAGAAAAGGCAATGGAATATTAAGCGTTATTACAAAAGCTTCGCTGCCGGGTAGATAATCCCAGCGAAGCTTTTTTATAATGAACGCGACTGCATTTTACATGCTGTCGTAGGGAGGAATTTGGGAAGTGAAAAGGAATAGATTGCGGGACATCTCTCCCATGAAGTTGATTTTGGGAGGGTATTGCCTGATTATATTGGTGGGAAGCATCCTGCTGGCTTTGCCGGTGTCTACCCGGGAGGGGGTGTGGACACCTCTGACGGATTGCTTTTTTACAGCCACATCCGCTACCTGTGTAACGGGTTTGATTCGGTTTGATACTTTTACCCACTGGAGTCTGTTCGGGCAGTTGGTGATATTAGGGATGATTCAGATTGGTGGTATCGGTTTCATGACGGTAGCTATACTGGCATTGATATTGATGCGCAGGAAAATCGGACTTAGTGAGCGTTCTTTGATGCAGAACTCTATCTCCGCACCTCAGCTGGGTGGTATCATACATATGACTAAGTTTATTGCACTGGGCACATTGGTCTTTGAGGCATTGGGCGCATTGCTTCTTTCTTTTTCTTTTGTACCACGGTTTGGTTGGAAGAAGGGAGTTTATTTCTCCGTATTCCACTCTATTTCAGCCTTTTGTAATGCGGGCTTTGATTTGATGGGTGGGACCACGGGGCAGTTTTCCTCCCTTACCGGATATGTAGGGGATTGGTATGTGAATATTGTTATTATGCTATTGATATTTATTGGTGGGTTAGGCTTTTTTGTATGGTATGATTTGGGAAGCAAGCGTTTCTGCCTGCGGAAGCTGAATCTCCAAAGTAAAATGGTGCTTAGTATCAGTATCGGTCTTGTGGTCATCGGTACCATAGGATTTATGTTATTGGAATATCACAGCAGTGCCTATGAGGGTATGAGTGTGGGGGAAAAGTTGTTAGCCAGCCTGTTCCAGTCCGTTACTGCCCGTACCGCAGGGTTTAATACTACGGATTATACAGGCATGAGTGAGGCGGGGATTTTTCTCATGATTCAGTTGATGCTGGTTGGTGGTTCCACCGGCTCCACTGCGGGCGGTATCAAGACCACCACCTTCTGGGTATTGTGTATCAGCATATTTACCACCTTTTTCCGGAAGAAGAATATCGAAGCCTTTGGTCGTCGGTTGGAGGAGGGGATTACCCGTACCGCTTCCTGTATTTTTATGACTTATTTATTAATGACCACTACGGTGGCGATTTTGATTTCGGCCATGGAGGGACTGCCCCTGCTGACCTGTCTGTTTGAGTCCGTATCAGCTATGGCTACGGTAGGTCTGACCCTGGGAATTACTCCTTCCCTGGGCATGGTGTCTAAGCTGCTTCTGGCCTTTCTGATGCTTTGCGGAAGAGTAGGTTCCATTACCATGCTGCTGGCATTTTCCAATGATAAGCGTGCCTCATCCTCCAGATTACCGCTGGAAAAGGTACAAGTGGGTTAAATAAATGAGATAGGAGAGATGATATATGAAATCAATATTAATCATAGGCTTGGGACGTTTCGGACGTCATATGGCTCAGAAATTTTTGGAAAAGGGTCATGAAGTAATGGCTGTGGACTGGGATGAGGAGCGGGCAGACGGTGCTGTAGGCTTCATCCAACAGATTCAAATCGGCGATGCTACAGATGAGAGATTTATGGCTTCCTTGGGCGTAAGTAATTTTGACCTGGCAGTGATTGCCATTGGTGATAATTTCCAGACGGCACTGGAAATTACCGTAATATTGAAGGATTTAGGCTGTAAGTTCGTGGTAGCCAGAGCCACCCGTGAGGTCCATAGGAAGCTTTTGCTCCGTAATGGTGCGGACTATGTATCCTATGCGGAAAAGGAAGTGGCAGAGCGGCTGGCAATCCGTTTTGGAGCAGACCATATCTTTGACTTTATTGAGCTGGATGGGGATGTGGGTATCTTTGAGATTGCATTGCCGGAGAAATGGAAGGGCAAGAACATGATTGAATTGTCCATCCGTACTAAGTATAAGGTCAGTGTACTGGCATACCGGGAAGGCGGAAAGGTGATTCCCCTGCCCCATCCCACCCATGTATTTGATGGGGAAGACAGCCTGTTGGTCATGGGGGCTGAGTCAGACGTGCTGGCACTGGATAAGAAATAAGTTCCTGCCCCGGAGAGCGGCTGGGGCAGGAGCATAGGCAGCAAAAAGGGCTTCGTGCAATATGCACGAAGCCCTTTGAAGTGCCACGGAATTACAGGGAGAATTTAAAGTATCTTACTGCGTTGTTGTAGGATACGTCGGTAACGATTTCGCCCAGGATGTCGTAATCCTCGGGGAACTCGCCATTTTCTACCCAGTTACCGATTAGATTACACAGAATACGTCTGAAGTACTCGTGTCTGGTGTAGGATAAGAAACTACGGGAGTCAGTCAGCATACCTACAAAGCCGGATAAGTTACCCAGGTTTGCCAGGGAGATCATCTGATTGATCATACCGGTCTTGTTATCATTGAACCACCAAGCACTACCCTGCTGAATCTTTGCAATAGCAGTGGAGTCCTGGAAGCAGCCCAGGATGGTGCCGATGGCTTCATTATCATTAGGGTTCAGGCTGTACAGAATAGTTCTGGGCAGCTCTCCGGTGATAGCCAGGGCATTCAGGTAATCCGCCATCTGATCGGAAGGAGCGGAGTTATTAATACAGTCGTAACCGGTATCGGGTCCCAGCTTGTTGTACTGAGCGGTGTTGTTGTCACGCTTACAGCCATAGTGCAGCTGCATTGCCCAATCCAGACGGCAGTACTCACGGCCCACGAACAGCATGAATGCAGTCTTGAATTTAATTTCTTCTTCCTTGGTCAGGATAATTCTATTTAATCTCTTTAAGAAAATCTCTTCGATTTCATCCTCAGTGGCAGGAGCGTACATCACGTACTCCAGACCATGGTCGGATACATTACATCCCTGGGATGCAAAGTAATCCATACGCATCTTCAGCGCGTCCTTCAGTGCTGCAAAAGTATTGATCTCAGTCATGCCGCATACAGCAGCCAGCTTATCCAGGTAGTCCAGATAGTCGGGCTTTTCAATATTCATAGCCTTATCAGGTCTCCATGCAGGCAGTACCTTTACATCAAAGGAGGTATCTGCTGCAATCTTTTGATGCCATTCCAAGGAATCGATGGGGTCATCGGTGGTACAGATGAGGGTCACGTTGCTCTGCTTGATCAGATTACGTACACTCATGGAAGGCTGCGCTAATTTCGCATTGCACAGGTTCCATACCTCGTCAGCGGTTTTCTTAGACAATACGCCGGTATAACCAAAGTATCTCTGCAGCTCCAGATGGCTCCAGTGGAACAGAGGGTTGCCGATGGCTTTGCCCAGGCACTCTGCCCATTTGCAGAACTTTTCGTAATCGGAAGCATCTCCGGTGATGTACTTTTCATCCACACCGCAGGAACGCATAAAGCGCCATTTGTAGTGGTCGCCTCCCAGCCATACCTGGGTGATATTTTCAAACTGACGGTCCTCAGCGATTTCTCTGGGGTTGATATGACAATGATAGTCCAGTACAGGGGTCTTCTCTGCGTACTCATGAAACAGCTTCTTGGCAGTTTCGGTCTCCAGCAGGAAGTCTTGGTCCATAAATTTCTTCATGATGTATTCCTCCAAACACTATCTATACTACGGGACATTTGCCCGTGTCTGATAGTTCTCTAGGTGCATTATAACCAATGCATCAGCCTTTTTCAAGGGCGTTTTTGGGAAAGGGGAAGATTACCAACTGTTTTTAGAAAAGATGACATAAAATATGTATTTTGCTCATGACAAAAGCAAGTTTTTGGTTATTGACGCGGTATTTGAATGGAAGTAACATAGATGATAGAAATACATATTTTTTGCGAAAGGGAAAGTACATGAAGAGGATAGACAGAGAGATGACAGGTGCTGTAGAGCGGCCCGTGAAGGTGGTACAGTTCGGAGAGGGTAATTTTCTCCGGGGCTTTGTGGATTATATGATAGATATTGCCAATGAAAAGGGCGTCTTTGACGGTAGCGTGGTGCTGGTAAAGCCCATTCCTTTCGGTAATCTGGAGGCTTTTCATCAGCAGCAGTGCCAGTATACCGTCTCACTGCGTGGTATCGTGGACGGAGAGGCACAGGTATTGAATCGCCGGATTACTTCTGTGGCAGATGCGGTGGATTGTTACGAAGAGTATGACAAATACATGGCGTTGGCGGAGCTGGATACTTTACGTTTTGTTGTATCTAACACTACCGAGGCAGGTATTGTGTATGATGAGACAGACAGCTTTGAGGCCAAGCCGCCCAAGAGCTTTCCCGGTAAGCTGACGCAGTTTTTATATCACAGATTTGAAACCTTTCAGGGGGCTATGGATAAGGGACTTATTATGCTTCCTGTGGAGCTCATTGATGATAATGGTATTATGTTGAAAAAGTGTGTCCTGCAGCTGGCACAGGGTTGGCAGTTGGGAGAAGCATTCCTGCAGTGGCTGGAGGAGGCCTGCGTATTTACCTCTACTCTGGTAGACCGTATTATCACAGGATATCCCCGGGACAATGAACAGGCAGAATGGGAGCAGCTGGGCTATGAGGACCGATGCCTGGTTACCGGAGAGCCCTTTGCTCTGTGGGTCATTGAAAGCGATAAGGATATTAGTCAGGAATTACCCCTGCCCCGGGCAGGACTGCCTGTGATTTATACAGACAATCAAAAGCCCTACAAGCAGCGCAAGGTACGCATTTTAAATGGTGCCCACACTTCCTTTGTACTGGCTTCCTATCTGGCAGGCAATGATTATGTGAAGGAATCCATGGAGGATGAGCTGATTTGTCAGTTTATGATGGATACTTTATTTGGTGAAGTGATTCCTACTTTGACCCTACCCAAGGCAGAGTTGGAGGAGTTTGCACAGGCGGTAATTACCAGATTTAATAATCCTTATGTGAAGCACGCGCTTCTGGCTATTTCCTTAAATTCTGTGTCCAAATGGAGAGCCAGATGTATGCCCAGCTTCTTGGGATATGTGGAGCAGCAGGGTAGTCTGCCCACTCACCTGACCTTCTCCTTGTCAGCACTGATGGCTTTTTATAGTAGTCAGGAATTGCGCCAGGATGCCTTGGTTGGATATCGGAACGGACAGGAGTACCGGATTCAAGATGATAGGGCTGTGCTGGAATTTTTCCGGGATTACAGCGATAAGGATGAGCTTACCTTTGTAAAAGCATTCCTGAGCAGAGAGGATTTCTTTGGTCAGGATTTAAATCAGATAGATGGCTTGACTGAAGCAGTAGCAGGATATTTGGCAGAAATCAAAACTATGGGCATGAGGGAAGCATTATGCAAAAATTTCTCAAAATAAATGAACAGGATAATTGCGTGGTGGCGCTCCAGCCTCTGCAGGCAGGAGAGGTACTGGAGGTATCCGGGATGCAGGTGACTGTGGCGCAGGACATTCCCGCCGGTCATAAGGTGGCACTGGGGCCCATTACCCGAGGACAACAGGTCATCAAATATGGTTATCCCATCGGTAACGCCACAGAGGATATAGGAGCCGGACAATGGATACATACGCATAACATAAAGACCGGACTGGGAGAGCTTCTGGAGTATTGCTACGAGCCCATTACAGAGCAGATTTCTGCAATGCAAGGTGCCACGGAAGGGCAGGAGGTTGCTTGTTCAGAGGCTGCAGATAACCGGAAAAGT
>JAFUKK010000259.1 GCA_017473665.1 Lachnospiraceae bacterium | reverse complement strand
GTCAGTACTGTTTTGCTGGGACCGGAAAGCAGAGAGGAGGCACAGCCTCATAATCCGGTTATTGTAATTAAAACGGAAAAGCTGGACGCACAGGTAATCTATAAATAACACCTTTTACAAATGAGCGGAAACATGATACACTGAAAGCTAGAAAGTGTATCTGACGGAGGCGATTATGTATATCATAAAAAACGGTTATTTTATTGACCCGAAATCAGGCAGAGAGGGCTATTTAGATGTGGCCATTATGGAGGACAGAATCATTGCCATCGGTGAAAATCTGGAGGTAAGTCCCTTTTATTCCGAGATAGATGCCACCGGACTGGTGATTGCACCCGGACTGGTGGATGTGCATGTACATTTCAGGGAGCCGGGCTTTACCCATAAGGAAGATATAGAAAGCGGCAGTGCGGCAGCAGCCAAGGGCGGTTTTACCACGGTGGTGTTGATGGCGAATACCAAACCGGCGGTGGATAATGCCGATACCCTGCAGTATGTATTGGAAAAAGGACGTGATACAGGTATTCATGTGGCAACCTGCAGTACCGTCACCATAGGAATGCAGGGCAAGGAATTGGTTCCTATGGAGGAGCTGGCCCGTCAGGGAGCAGTGGGCTTTACAGATGATGGGATTCCCATTATGGATGTAGCGGTAGTGCGGGAGGCAATGGAGCGTGCCAAGGCACTTCATATGCCTATCAGCTTCCATGAGGAGGACCCGTCACTCATCAGTAATAATGGAGTAAACAAGGGCAAGGCCAGTGAATATTACGGAATTGGCGGTTCCCCCAGAGAGGCGGAGATTACCTTGGTACAGAGGGATCTGGAGTTGGCAGTGGAGACCGGAGCGGCCATTAATATCCAGCATATCTCCACCAAGGAGGCAGTGGAGTTGGTGCGTCAGGCCAAAAGGCGTAGTGACAGCATTCATGCAGAAGCTACTCCCCATCATTTTACTTTGACGGAGGAGGCAGTGATACAGTATGGCACTTTGGCAAAGATGAATCCTCCCCTACGTACGGAAGAAGACAGACAAGCCATTATAGAGGGATTGAAAGACGGTACCATCGATTTGATTGCTACGGACCATGCACCCCATGCACCGGAGGAGAAGGCAAAACCCATTACAGAGGCTCCCAGTGGTATTTTAGGACTGGAGACAGCTCTTTCCCTGGGAATCACTCATTTGGTGGAGCCGGGACATCTGACCATGATGGAACTGCTACGTAAGTTGACAGTGGCACCTGCAGAAATGTATCATTTGGATGCCGGTTATCTGGCGGAGGATGGTCCTGCAGATTTGATTTTATTTGACCCGAAAGCAGTGTATACGGTGGAAGGACCGGTATCAAAGTCTTCCAATAGTCCCTTTATCGGTTGGGAACTGACCGGACAGATTCGTGCTACTATGTGTGGTGGCAGACTGGTATACCAGGGTTAAGGTATCATCGGGCAGAGTACCTATGAGATGCCCCTATTATACAGAAATGAGGAACAATGCAATGAAAGAAAAACAGACAGCAAGAGTGATTTCCCAGAAGGAGATTGCTCCTATGATATTTGATATGTGGATTGAGACCGGCTTGGCGGCACAGGCGCTGCCGGGACAGTTTATATGTGTGTATACCAAGGACAAGAGTACCCTATTGCCCCGTCCCATCAGTATCTGCGAAGTAAAAGAGGACAAGACTGCCCTGCGCATCGTATACCGTGTTGCGGGCCAGGGGACCAAGGAGTTTTCTACCTATGAGGCAGGAGATGCCATTGATATACTGGGTACTTTAGGAAATGGTTTCCCTGTAGAAAAAGGTAATGGAAAAAAAGTATTCCTTATGGGTGGCGGTATCGGCGTTCCCCCTATCCTGCAGCTTGCGAAAGAGATGCAGGCCGAGAAGCAGATTTTACTGGGCTATCGTGACGGCAATCTGTTCTTGAAAGAGGATATGGATGCCTATGGGCAGGTATATGTGGCTACTGAGGATGGTAGCTGTGGTACCAAGGGTAATGTAATGGATGCCATTGCGGCCAACGGTATTGATGCAGATGTGATTTTTGCATGTGGTCCTATGCCCATGCTTCGTGCAATCAAAAAGTACGCAGAGGAAAAAGGCATTGATGCGTATATTTCCCTGGAAGAGCATATGGCTTGTGGCGTTGGTGCCTGCTTGGGTTGCGTGGTAAAGACCAAAGAGGTGGATCATCATTCCCATGTGCATAATGCCCGTATTTGTACAGATGGTCCGGTATTTGAAGCAAAGGAGGTAGAAATCTAATGAATATGCAGACAACCTTAGCAGGAGTGACTTTTCAGAATCCTGTAATGACCGCTTCAGGTACCTTTGGTTCCGGTATGGAGTATGCTGAATTTGTAGATTTGAATAAATTAGGTGCGGTGGTGACCAAGGGTGTGGCTAATGTACCCTGGCCCGGCAATCCTACTCCCCGTGTGGCAGAAGTATATGGTGGTATGCTCAATGCCATCGGCCTTCAGAATCCCGGTATTGATGTATTTATGGAGAGAGATATTCCTTTCCTGAAACAGTATGATACCAAGATTATCGTGAATGTCTGCGGTAAGTCTGTGGAGGACTATGTGGAAGTGGTAGAGCGTCTGGGTGAGGAGCCGGCGGTGTCCATGCTGGAGATCAATGTATCCTGTCCTAATGTAAAGGAGGGAGCCATCGCCTTTGGTCAGAAGGCTGATGCCCTGTATCACATTACCCAGGAGATTAAGAAAAAGGCAAAGCAGCCCATCATCATGAAGCTGAGCCCCAATGTAACGGATATTACCGAGATGGCCAGAGCTGCAGAGGCAGCAGGTGCGGACGCCCTGTCCCTGATAAATACCCTTACCGGTATGAAGATTGATATTCATAAACGCAAATTTGCCATTGCCAATAAAACCGGCGGCATGAGCGGTCCTGCCATTAAGCCCATTGCGGTGCGTATGGTATATCAGACTGCCCGGGCAGTGCAGATACCCATCATTGGTATGGGTGGTATTGCCAATGCGGAGGATGCCATTGAATTCCTGTTGGCCGGAGCCAGTGCTATATCCGTGGGAGCTATGAATTTTGTGAATCCCTATTGCACCATGGAGATTGTACAGGGCATTGCAGATTATATGGAGCAGTATCACATTGAGAACCTGAGGGATTTAATCGGCGCAGTAAATGAGTAATCCGCAGGGCCCGGATGCTGAAAACTATGCTTTTTTCTGTTTGCTTATCATATTTATAAACATACCTTCATAGATATATATAACAGTATATCTATGGAGGTTTTTTTGTGGACATCATAAAGAAAAACATACATATGGGGCGGGTCCGGGTCCAGGCATCCAATCAGGTATCCTATGAGGATGATTTGAATATTCCGGAAAATAAGCCTGATGTAAGCACGATCCTCCTGCATAAGGGAGAAGTGGAAATCCAGGAAATGAAGGTGGCCGGTGATGCAGTACATATAAGGGGACGGCTAATCTATGAAATACTATATGAGACCAGGGAGTCGGGGTGCAGTCTGGTGTCCCTGGAGGGCAGTATACCTCTTGAAGAGAAAATCGTATTGCAGGGAGCTCTGCCTACGGACCAGGTAGAAGTGGATGCGGGGATAGAAGATTTGACAGTAGGAATGATTAATTCCCGCAAACTGAATATTCAGGCAGTGCTCAATCTGATGGCACAGGTAGAGGAACTGTACGATGAAGAAATTCCTGTGGAAGTACAGGGGGAGGAGAAGGTAGAGTATCGCATTGCACCGGTGGGGGCAACTATGTCCTCACAATCACAGAATGCCATGGGAGTTGCTCAATTGTGTATCCGTAAGAAGGATATCTACCGGGTAAAAGAGGAGTGCCTATTGCCGTCCAATTATCCCAACGTATTTCAGATACTGTGTTATCGATTGAAACCTGTGGATATGGAATTCCGTGTTCTTAACGATTGTCTGGAAATCACAGGAGAACTGCAGTTATGTATTATTTATGAGGGTGAGGGCGAGGGGCATCCCGTTCGGGCCTATGAGACCACTGTAAGTTTTAGCGGTAAGCAGGATTGTATGGGAGCCAGAGAGGGTATGATTCCTGATGTGTTATGCTCCTTGGGCCAGAAGGAAGTGATTATCAAGCCGGATAGAGATGGAGAGGAACGTTGCATAGGATTGGAGGTTTGCCTGGAGCAGGATATTCGTGTTTATGAGGAGCTTACCTTGGATATGATTACGGATATTTATGGTGTGCATAAGCAGGTAATGACATCTTCCCATAAAGGCAGTCTCCAAGGATTGCTAGGCAGGGTGGCTGGCAAAATGAAGCTGACAGACCATGTAAAGTTATCAACGGATGGGGGGATTTTACAGATTCTATGTAGTGATTGCGAGACCACACTGGCTTCCCAGACCATTATACCTGAAGGACTGGTGTTGAAGGGATTTCTCCATCTGCATGTGGTATATATTACCGGAAGTGATGAGAGACCCTATGGAAGTACTTCCCTGCAGATACCATTCGTCTATACGTTGGAGATTCAGGATATCGCAGAGGGAGACCGGGTAAGGGTACATGTACAGGTGGAGCAACTGCAAATCAGTCTTATGGACGGGGATGAAGCGGATATCAAGGCTGTTCTGAGTTTCCAGGCCATAGCTTTTCGTAAAATGGAACCGGAGATCTTGGACAGCATCGAAATCACCGAGCAGGATGCCAAGTTACTGAAGGAATTGCCCGGATTTGCTATTTATCGTGTGAAATCCGGTGATAATCTGTGGAGTATTGGTAAGAAATACCATGTTTCTGTGGATTCCTTGCGCAGACTTAATAATCTGACTTCAGACATCATTATGC
>JAFUKK010000258.1 GCA_017473665.1 Lachnospiraceae bacterium | reverse complement strand
GGGTGTACTAAATGAAATTTCAAGAAAAATTAGTTCAATTAAGAAAAGGGAACGATTTGTCCCAGGAGCAGCTGGCAGAAAAACTGGGAGTGTCCAGACAGGCCATTTCCCGTTGGGAGGCAGGGGATACC
This sequence comes from Lachnospiraceae bacterium, assembly GCA_017473665.1. Taxonomy (GTDB): domain Bacteria; phylum Bacillota; class Clostridia; order Lachnospirales; family Lachnospiraceae; genus Acetatifactor. The sequence continues at coordinate 4,183 of JAFUKK010000258.1, read as the reverse complement.
ACGCCGGATATTACAAATTTATTAGGAATTTGCATGTACTTTGGAGTATCATCGGATTATCTGATTTGCGATGATTATCAGCCGGATGTGGAAACGGAGACAACGCAACCACAGGCGGATGCAAAACAGGCCGCGAGGGGTAGAAGGAAGTTGGCCCATTTTTGTTTTATGATAGGTTTTGTAATTGCCGCACTAATGGTAGCAATTATGGGAGCATTTCTGAGTACGATACATCCAATGAGCCTTGTACTTTCTTTTCTTTGTGTGGCGCTTGTTAATTTGTTTTTGTGGTTATGTTCATAAAAGAAATATAAGATACCCCAAATGTTAGATAAAGGTCTGGCATTTGGGGTATTGGTATTTGGATACTATTTTTTGGTATAGGTGGTGTAACCTCTTGTATTTAGCAATTGCACTGCCTTCTCAATGGAATCCTCGGCATAGAACTCAATCTTCAGCACACCGCCTTCGTATTCCCGGTTATGTACGATGCCGATATTCTTGATGCTGATTTGATTCAGCGCCAGGATGGTGGCAATGGACGCCAGTGCACCGGGCTCGTCTGCAATATCCACGGTAATGGAATAGGAGCGCTTGATAGGGCCGCTGGAGGCATCCATAAAGGAATCCCGGTAAGTTTTGGCTTCGCTGAATAAGTCATATAGGGACTTTGAATCACGTTGAGTCAGTTCGTTGCGGATGTCTTCCAAGGAAGCCATGTATTTATCTAAAAGTGTAATAATATTCTCTGTATTGGTCATGCAGATTTCCTGCCACATCACAGCAGAAGAGGAGGCAATGCGGGTAATATCTTTGAAACCGCCGGCTGCAATCATTTTCATCAGTCCGTCCTCGGAATCATTGTCATGAACCAGATTTACCAAAGAAGCTGCAATCACATGGGGCAAGTGGCTGACAGCAGCAGTTACATAATCGTGGGTATCTGCGGAAAGAACCAAAGGAATGGCCCCCATTTTCTGTACCAAATCACTGTAAGCTTTCACCGCCTCTTCCGATACCTGCTCAGTAGGAGAGAGGATATAGTAGGCATTCTGCAGAATCATGGATTTGGAATTTACATAGCCGATCCGTTCACTACCTGCCATGGGATGGCCGCCGACGAACTGATTTTCCAAGCCTGCTGCCTTCACTGCATCCAGGATATCACCTTTCACACTGCCCACATCGGTCAGAATGCAATCTGCCGGTAAAATCTCTTTAATCTGTGTCAGCAGAGCATCATTTTTCTGTACCGGGGCACATAAAAATATATAATCACAGTCATCAAAGGAATGGTCGATTCCGGTGGCTGCAATATCTACAATTCCGTCACGGGTAGCCAGAGCCAGAGCATCTGCATTGATGTCATAGGCTACGATACGGGTATCGGGAAGATTTTCTTTGATTGCTTTGGCAATGGAACCACCGATAAGTCCCAGACCAATAAATCCACAACATAATGTCTTCATAGTGTCTAACCAAACTCCTACTCATGTTTATGTTACATGCTTGATTTATATACTATATCACTTTAAAGCGCGAAAATCAATAGGCATAGAGGTTGATATGCTAGGAAATAGTGCATAAATTTTTTGACGAATCCCAGAAAAAGTTATGAAAAATGCAAACAATTACTTGTAAAGAGAGTGAATATTTAGTAAAATAGATACATGGGATTCCTATAATCTAATTAATCATTGGTTGGATACCCAAATTGCTAAAAATCGGAGGACAGACTTATGAAGGTGTACACAACGGACAAGATTCGAAATGTAGTTTTACTGGGCCATGGTGGCAGTGGCAAGACCAGTCTGGTAGAAGCTATGGGTTATTTATCCGGCATTACTTCCCGTATGGGTAAGGTAACAGACGGAAATACAATCAGCGATTATAGTAAGGAAGAACAGAAGAGACAGTTTTCCATTAGTGCTTCCGTAGTCCCTATTGAGTGGGAAGGATACAAGATTAATGTAATCGATACTCCCGGTTACTTCGATTTTGTAGGTGAAGTAGAAGAGGCTATTAGTGCAGCCGGAGCGGCGATTATCGTGGTAAATGGTAAGGCCGGTATCGAAGTGGGTACCATTAAGGCATGGGAATTGTGTGAGAAGTACAAATTACCCCGTATTATCTACGTGACCAATATGGACGTGGATAATGCTTCCTTCCGCCAGGTAGTGGAAGATATGACCCAGCTGTATGGCAAGAAGATGGCTCCTTTCCATTTGACCATCCGTGAAGATGAAAAGTTTGTAGGATACATAAATGTTATTACCGAAACCGGTAACAGATGGCAGGGCAAGGAAGTAGTGACCTGTGATATTCCTGAGTACAGTAAGGCCAACCTGCAGATTTGCCGGGATACCTTGATGGAAGCAGTGGCAGAGACCAGTGAAGAGATGATGGAAAGATACTTTGGTGGCGAGACTTTCTCTGAGGCAGAGATTCGTGCAGCTCTGCGGACCAATGTGTGTGATGGCAGTATCGTTCCCATGACCATGGGCTCCAACGTTCTTTGCCAGGGTATTTACACGCTGATGGATGATATTATTAAATATCTGCCCAGTCCTGAGAACCGTAAGGTAGCAGGTATCAATATGAAGACCAATGAGATATACAACTGTGATTATGACTTTGCAAAAGCCAAATCTGCATATATTTGGAAGACTATCGTAGATCCTTTTATTGGCAAGTATTCCCTGATTAAGGTGAATTCCGGTGTACTGAAAACCGATGATTTGATTTACAATGTGGACCGTGATATTGAGGAGAAGATTGGTAAGCTTTATGTACTTCAGGGTAATAAGCCCATCGAAGTGCCCGAGCTTCATGCAGGTGACATCGGTGCTTTGGCGAAGCTGACTGCAGCCAGAACCGGCAACAGCTTATCCACCAAGGCTACTACCATAAAGTTTGGCAAGTTTGAGATTTCCACTCCTTATACCTATATGAGATATAAGCCCAAGAATAAGGCAGATGTAGATAAGATTTCCCAAGCTCTCCAAAAGATCACCCATGAGGACCAGACCATCAAGGTGGTAAATGATTCTGATAACAGACAGCTTCTGCTGTACGGTATGGGTGACCAGCATCTGGATATTATTGTCAGCCGTCTGCTCAATGAGTACAAGGTAGAGGTAGAACTGACCCAGCCCAAGATTGCATACAAGGAGACCATCAAGAAGACTTCTGATGTGGAATATAAGTATAAGAAACAGTCCGGCGGACATGGTCAGTACGGTCATGTAAAGATGCGTTTCTCACCTGCATCCGACCCTGAGGTAGCATATGAATTTGAGCAGGAAGTAGTAGGCGGTGCTGTGCCCAAGAACTTCTTCCCTGCAGTAGAAAAGGGTATTCAGGATTCTGTGGTGAAGGGACCTTTGGCAGCATACCCTGTAGTAGGTGTAAAGGCTGTATTGTATGATGGTTCCTACCATGCGGTAGACTCTTCTGAAATGGCATTTAAGACCGCGTCTGTACAGGCATTTAAGAAGGGCTTCATGGAAGCACATCCCGTACTGCTTGAGCCCATCATGTCCTTGAAGGTGACCGTACCCGATTCCTATACCGGTGATATTATGGGTGACCTGAATAAGAGAAGAGGCCGTGTACTGGGTATGAACCCTATCCCCGGTGGTAAGCAGATTATCGAGGCGGATATCCCTATGAGCGGACTTTTCGGATATTGTACGGATTTGCGCTCCATGACCGGTGGCCGTGGCGATTACTCCTATGAGTTTGCAAGATATGAGCAGACACCTTCCGATGTACAGGAGAAGGAAGTGGCAGCCAGAGCAGCTAAGGTTGCTGAGAATAATGTAGAAGACTAATGATAAAGGTTGCATAAGCTATTACAAATGATTAAAATGTAATGGAAGTCTCCAAGAATTTCGGGTTCTTGGAGTCTTCTTTTGAAAGTGTCTTGACAGAATATTCCTAAAAGGATAAAATAAGTAAAGGTTTTGGCGATAATGTATCAAGTTTTGCCAAAAGGAATAGTAAAAAACAGTGATAAGGAAGAGTAGGGTTCCCAAGCTTTCAGAGAGTCGCCGGTGGGTGCGAGGCGACAGCGTAAGGATTTGAACTGGCCTTTGAGTTTCGTTTAGGAAAGCCTATAGGTGAGTACTTGGCGGCGGGTGGTCCCGTTATAGACAGTTAAGTGCCTGGGATTTATTCCGGG
>JAFUKK010000257.1 GCA_017473665.1 Lachnospiraceae bacterium | reverse complement strand
GCATTATCTGCAAAATATTGGCTACCTGGGAGAGCAGCTGGATTTGTATCTGGCAAGCAAGAATATTGGTGCGTTATGGTTTGGTATCGGCAAGGTGGAAGAGCCTACCTATGGAGAGCTGGAGTTTGTGATTATGATAGGTATTGCCAAGATGCCTCGGGAGAAATTCCGCAAGGATATGTTTAAGAGCAAGCGAAAGCCTTTGGATGAGGTCTGGCAGGGGGCGTGCTATCAGGAGATTGGTAATATTGCCCGGTTTGCACCCAGTGCCTGCAATACCCAGCCATGGATTGTGGAGGCTACAGAGAAGAAACTACTGGTATACCGGTATAAGAAACCGGGGAAGAGAGGTATCATGCCGGTAAATATGGTAGCCCATTATAACCGAATGGATATTGGAATCTATTTATTGTTTCTGGAGTTATGTTTGAAGCATCAGGAAATTTCTTTTGAGAGAGAAGTATTTCCCGATGAAGGTGATGACTTGGCGGAGAAAGTATTGGTAGCGCAATATAGTTTAGAGTAGGACATTAATGGTAGAATATATTATGTGCTGGGATAGAAAGGGAAGTAGATATGGCAAGAACAGAAGTGGTAACTCTTACAAATATGTGTATGGTATATGATGGGAATAGGGTATTGGTGCAGGACAAGGTAGACGCCAAATATAAAGGGATTACCTTTCCAGGTGGACATGTGGAGATAGGAGAGTCTTTTGTGGATGCAGTGATTCGGGAGGTCCGGGAGGAGACTGGTTTAACCATTTCTGCTCCACAGATGTGTGGTATCAAGAGCTGGATGCGGGAGGATGGAACCCGCTATATGGTACTGCTGTACAAGACCAATCAATTCACAGGAGAACTGAAATCTTCTATGGAAGGGGAGGTCTATTGGGTGGACTTGCAGGAGCTTTCGGGGCTGCCCATGGCTACCGGTATGGATGGGATGCTGCGGGTATTCCTGGAGGAGGACTTGAGTGAGTTCTATTATTACAAGGAAAACGGGGAATGGAAGTATGGCGTAAAATAGAGGGAATCAGGGCACTCTACGCAGCGTATACTCTCCATTTTAGTGGATTCTACGGAGCGTGGGTGTGAAGAAATTAAGTTTTGTCATAAGATGAAACCGTGAACAAGAGAGGTGTCGAGAATGGATCAAATCAAAACAGGAAAGTTCATAGCACAGGTGCGAAAGGAGCGGCAACTGACCCAAAGGCAGTTAGCTGAGCAAATGAATATTAGTGATAAGACCGTAAGCAAATGGGAGCGGGGAGGCGGATTCCCCGAGGTATCATTGATTCAGCCCCTGTGTGAAGTATTACAGATCAATGTGAATGAACTGTTTTCCGGTGAGAGACTGACCGACGCTGATTATAAAAGGAAAGCGGAGGATAATATGATGGAACTGATGAAGGAAAGAGAAGAAAGCAAGAAGAAACTGATTTTGGCAACTGTGGTAGCGGTGATTACCATATTGGCAGGTTGTACACTTGTAATGGTAGCAGGATTTCTGGAGATGACTACAGTGTTGCGGATTGTAATGATTACTATAGCAATAGTCGTAATGGTCGGAGGGATTGCAGTGGCAGCGGTGCTGGAAATGGATTCCGGAGCTTATGAATGTAGACATTGTCATACACGTTTTCGCCCTACGGCAAAGGCTTATATTGCCGGATGGCATACCATTACCACCAGATATTTGGAGTGTCCTGAATGTGGCAAAAAGAGTCTGTGCAGACGCAGATTGAACCACTAAAAGAAGTTGCCAATGGATATAAGAAAAGATATAATCAGACTAGGCTAGGGCTTAGTCTGATTTTTTACGCCAGTAGCGCGGAAAATATGCGGATTTGGCAAGCATCGTCATAAGTTGAGGGACTTGTCAGGGATTTTCTAACCATATCCTTTGCAACCATGCGTTATGGTTAGAAAAATATGAATGAATGGGAGATTTTTTCTTACCAGGAGCACTAAAAATATCTTCTGTGGGCAGAAGGTGCAAGTGATTCTCAGGAAATTTTCTGCCCATGGGGGAGTTATCTGATATGCGTGGGAAGAGATTCTATTTAGGAATTACAGTTTGAACGTAATATTTTACCAAAAGAGATGTAGTGCAAACATATATTATGAGATTTGATAAAATAGGTCTATAGCGAAGAGAGGTTAAAATGGAATTCATCGAAGATAGATTAACCTATGAAGAATATTGTGAACTGCGCAGCAGCGTAGGCTGGAACAATTGGTTTGAAGGTCAGACCCGTAGGAGTATTGAAAATAGTTTACATATTGTTACTTTGCGGGAAGGAGAGCTGCTGCTGGGCATGGGGCGTCTCATTGGCGATGGGATGTATTTTCTGCTTTGCGATGTAATCGTTAGGAAGGAATATCAGGGACAAGGTCTGGGTAGTCAGATTGTGGATCATTTGGTGGCTTATGTGGAGGCGCAGACCCCTGAGGGTGGCAGGAGCAGTATCCAATTGATTGCGGAGCCGGGGAAGGAAGATTTTTATCTAAAGAAGGGATTCAAATTGATTCCCCACGAGCACTGTGGTAGTGGTATGAGAAAGGTGATTAGGAGGTAGCAAATAAGTTCTTGAAGTGTAAATCTAATAATGCTATTATGTGAGTGTGTTATTTCTTAACACACTCTTTTTCATGAGCATTCGCTCAATATTCAACATACAAAACATAATAATAGGAGGTAACTTTGAATAGGGGAGTAGAGATTATTCATGATGTCGAGGGGAAGGGTATCGTTGTGATACACGACATTAGATTTAAAGAAAAACAAAAGACGGAATGGGATGAAATTGAGAAGTACCTAAAGGAGTATGTAGGTATTTTTTTTGAGATTACCGAAACGGCAGAGAAAATATATATTGGCAAAGAATTTCCGGATGAATTTGCGCATGCGAAGGATAAGACGGTATTAAAAGGTCCCAATTTAAGGGCAAAAGCCAATGCATCTCAAGTGGTAGGTGAATTGATACAGATTGCTACAAATAAATCGAGTGCACCGGATTATAACGAGAAACATAAGGGAAAAGCAAGGTGGGGCTGGTATCGTTATGATACCCGTCTTGCCTTGCCGGTG
>JAFUKK010000256.1 GCA_017473665.1 Lachnospiraceae bacterium | reverse complement strand
CCCTGTAGTGCAGGAGACCAAGGATTGGGAGACCAGCAAGCAGGAAGGCACCTGGTATCTGATTGATAATGTAAATGCTAAGAAATATGAGATTAACGACATGCTTCAGGGAGCAGCTACCAATGCCCAGCTGTATTATGACAGCCAGGATACGGTAAAGTCCCAGAAGGTTGCCATTATTATATTGGTGATTTTGCTACTGGGTGTAATCGGTGTAGGAGCATTTTTGTTCTATAAGATAAAGGACGAGAATGATGCTGCATATATTAATGCAGTGGAAAAGGAAACCTTAAGCAGACGAAGCGCCCAGGCCGGTAGCAGACCGGCTCAGCGGGTGATGCATAATGTGGGCCCGGATAAAGGTACAGAAGAACGCCCTGCAGGACGTCCCGCAGGCCAGCCCGGTCAAAGACCCGCAGGCCAGACCGGTCAAAGACCCGCAGGCCAGCCCGGCCAAAGACCCGCAGGCCAGCCAGGCCAGAGACCCACAGGCCAGCCCGGTCAAAGACCTGCAGCACAGCCCGGTCAAAGACCCGCAGCACAGCCCGGTCAAAGACCCGCAGCACAGCCCGGTCAAAGACCCGCAGCACAGCCCGGCCAGAGACCCGCAGCACAGCCCGGCCAGAGACCTCAGGGGAATGTGGCAGAGAGTAACGTGGCACCTCAAGAGAGAGCGACGCAGCAGACCGGTGGTAAGACAGCTCCCCGGGAAGGGAACTGGAAGAGCAAAAATTTCATGACCGATGAGGATGAATTTGAATTTGATTTTCTCAATTGGGATGGTTCTGAAGAACAATAAATGAAATAACTATAAAGAATGGAAGTACCCTGTTGACAGAGGAAAAAGCCTGTTATAATATTTGTATAACAGAACCGATGCCACAGGGTATTTTTTTGGAAATCCATGGCCCGGGGGAGGAGGATGCGGATGTATATAGAAATAGATTTTAATAGTGACGAAGCCATATATATGCAACTGCATAATCAGATTATTTTGGGGATTGCCACTTCCAGATTCAGGGAGGGAGATTCTTTGCCCAGCGTGAGACAGCTGGCAGACACCATCGGCATTAATATGCATACGGTTAATAAGGCATATACCATATTGAAGCAGGAGGGCTATCTAAAGGTAGATCGTCGCCGTGGAGCGGTGATTGCCATTGATGTGGACAGAATCCGTGCACTTACAGAATTAAAAAGGGAATTACAGGTCATACTGGCAAAGAGCAGTTGCAAGAATATTTCCCGGGCGGAAGTGCATGAAATGATAGATGAAATTTATGGAAATTATGGAGGACAGGAGAATGCAGTCACAATTTACCGATAAAGCACAGAAGGTGCTGAATATAGCGGGCAGATGTTCCCGCACTTTGCACCAGGGCTATATCGGCTCGGAGCACATTTTGCTGGGATTATTAAAGGAAGCCACCAGCGTTGCAGCTAAGGTGCTGGCGGAGCATCAGGTAGATGCAGGCAGAGTGTTGGAGTTGATTAAGGAATGGATTGCCTTTGAAGGGGGCGTGGTAGTAGGAGAGCGTCCCGGCTATTCGCCCAGGGCAGAGCGTATTATAGGTGAGGCTCATCAGCAGGCCAAGCGCCTGGGACATGGGCAGACAGGCACGGAGCATTTGCTTATGGCAATTGTACGGGATAGTGATAGTGTGGCAGTGAGATTACTAACCTCTATGAGCGTGAATCAGCAAAAGCTGTATGTGGACCTGATTCGCGCCATGGGAGAAAATCCGGCCAAATTCAAAGACGATTTAAGTAAAAATAAACAGACTAAACCGGGGACTGCCATGTTAGATAATTACAGCAGGGACCTGACAGCAATGGCCAGGGAAGGACGTTTGGACCCGGTAGTGGGTAGAGAAGAAGAGATACAGCGTGTGATTCAGATTCTCAGCAGACGTACCAAGAATAATCCCTGTTTAATTGGAGAACCCGGCGTGGGTAAGACGGCAGTGGTGGAAGGACTGGCAAGGAGAATTGTAGCAGGGCAGGTACCGGCTACAGTGCAGAATAAGCGTCTGCTTACTTTGGATTTGTCGGGAATGGTAGCAGGTAGTAAATATCGTGGTGAATTCGAAGAACGTATCAAAAAAGTAGTGCAGGAGGTAATAGAGGATGGCAATGTGATTCTCTTTCTGGATGAACTCCATACCATTATTGGTGCCGGTGGTGCAGAGGGAGCCATTGATGCGTCTAATATTTTGAAGCCTTCTCTGGCTCGGGGTGAGATTCAGTTAATCGGTGCCACCACTATTTCTGAATATCGTAAGCATGTGGAGAAGGATGCCGCATTGGAGCGTCGTTTCCAACCGGTAAGCGTGGAAGAACCCACCGAGGAAGAGGCTATCGCTATTTTGCAGGGAATTAAGAATAAGTATGAGGAGCACCATAATGTGGTGATTACTGATGAGGCAGTGGAGGCGGCAGTAAAGCTTTCCGGTAGATACATTAATGACCGTAATCTGCCGGATAAGGCCATTGATTTGATAGATGAAGCAGCGGCCAGTGCGAAATTAAGCACGCTGACGGTGTCAGACAAGGAGCATCAGTTGCAGCAACAAATTGTTGCCATGGATGGAGAACTGGAGCAATGTATCCGCAAGGAACAGTTTGAAAAAGCGGCTAATGTGAAAAGTGAACAGATGCAGCTGAAGAAAAAATTGGAACGTTTGCAGAATCATCGTCGCACCAGAGAAGGTGTAGCCTGTTATCGGGTAGGTGAAGAGGATATTGCCCGGGTGGTGGCTATGTGGACCAAGATACCTGTACAAAAGCTGGCAGAGAAGGAGAGCGAGCGTCTGCTAAAGCTGGAGAATATTTTGGAGCAGAGAGTAATCGGACAGAGCGAGGCGGTAAAGGCTGTGGCCAAGGCTATGAGGAGAGGCCGTGTGGGCCTCAAAGATCCCAATCGTCCAATTGGTTCCTTCCTGTTCCTGGGCCCCACCGGTGTGGGCAAGACAGAGCTGAGTAAAGCTTTGGCAGAGGCAATGTTTGGTAAAGAGGATGCCATTATCCGTGTGGATATGTCCGAATATATGGAGAGTCATTCCGTATCCAAGATGATAGGTTCCCCTCCCGGCTATGTGGGCTTTGATGAGGGTGGTCAGCTGAGCGAAAAGGTCCGTCGGAATCCTTATAGCGTGGTGCTTTTTGATGAGATTGAAAAGGCTCACCCGGATGTGTTTAATATTTTATTGCAGGTATTGGATGATGGTCATATTACCGATTCCAAGGGACGCAAGGTCAGCTTCAAGAATACGGTGCTCATTATGACTTCTAACGCCGGGGCACAGCGGATTGTAGACCCCAAGAATCTGGGATTTGCTGCAGTAAAGGATGAACAAAAAGATTATGAACGCATGAAGTCCGGTGTTATGGAAGAGGTAAAACGTAGTTTTAAGCCTGAATTTGTAAACCGAATTGATGATATTATTGTATTCCATCAGTTGAGTCATGAGAATATGAAAGAGATTGTGAATCTGCTGGCTACCAATTTATATAAGCGTTGTGAACAGCAGATGGATATCAAACTGTCTATTACGCCTGCATTGAAGGAGCATTTGGTGGACAAATATGCTGATAATAAAATGGGTGCACGTCCTTTGAAGAGAGCCATCCAGAATGTGGTGGAGGATGCCTTGGCAGAAGAGATTTTGCGTGGGAAGGTGCGTTCCGGAGACCGGGTAACTGCCGGATACAAGAATGGACAGGTGACTTTTACAGTTAAATAAGATTATGTCCCGGAAGGGGTAAAATATCACAAGAAAAGCAAGAATTTTGTAGAAAAAACACCGAAATTATATTATACTTGAGACAGAAACCTACTTAGGAGGATTACTATCATGGCAGTAGTAGAAGATTTACTTCGTAGCGAAGCTGATGGAGCAATCAGCTTTGGTAACCACAAACTGGCACAGAAGGCCAAAGTGGAGGACTTTAAGCATGCAGGAGACCTGTTAAAGGTAAAGACCTACAAGGATATTACCAAGTTGGAAAAGAACGGTATGTTCCTATATGAGTCCGTACCCGGGACCAGTGTCAATGGTTTCACGGAGCAGGCACAGGGCGTAGAGTTTTCCGTGGAAGGCGATGAAGATGCACAGATTACCATTGGCCTGGCAGATGACCAGGAGTATGAGGTGTTTGTTGGTGGTAAGAGCATGGGTACCATGAAGACCGGTCTGGGCGGCAAGCTCAGTCTCAGTGTGGAGCTTCAGGCAGCAGGCGAGGTAAGTGTAAAGGTAGTACAGATGTAATAGAGTCCCTGTATCGGGAGGTTTTCTTCTCCGGTGCAGGGATTTTTGTCCATAAATGATGGAGTTATAATATGACTTCTTGTGGGGAAAGGAGGGCTTCATGGCCAAGGGTAAGATGACCAGTATTTTTTTCTGTCAGAATTGCGGGTATGAGTCTGCCAAATGGTTGGGACAGTGTCCCGGCTGTAAGGAGTGGAATACACTGGTAGAAGAACAGGTCAGTAAAACGGATTTAAAGACCGGTGGCGGTGTTACCAGACGCCTCGGTGCACAGATACAGCCCAGCATATTGGCGGATATTACGATTACGGAAGAGGAAAAGCAGGTGACCGGAATTGGTGAGCTGGACAGAGTGTTGGGGGGCGGCATTGTGGCCGGCTCTTTAGTGCTGGTAGGTGGCGATCCGGGTATCGGCAAGTCCACTTTGTTGTTGCAGGTATGCCAGAGATTGGCAGCCGCGGATAAAAAAGTATTGTACATATCCGGTGAGGAATCCCAGGTACAGATAAAAATGAGAGCAGATCGTCTGGGTAGTTTTGCAACTCAGATGTTGCTTTTGTGTGAGACCAATCTGGATGTGATTGCAGATGTGATACGTAACACTATGCCCCAGGTAGTGGTAATAGATTCCATACAGACCATGTACAATGAAAATGTATCTGCAGCGCCCGGCAGTGTGTCTCAGGTGCGGGAGACCACCGGCACGTTGCTGCAGTTGGCCAAAGGATTGGGAGTATCCATTTTTATTGTGGGGCATGTGACCACAGAAGGGACTGTGGCAGGCCCCAGAGTGCTGGAGCATATGGTGGATACGGTGCTTTATTTTGAGGGAGACCGCCATGCGTCCTATCGTATTTTACGAGGTGTCAAGAATCGTTTTGGTTCCACCAATGAAATCGGTGTATTTGAGATGCGTGAACAGGGGCTTACAGAGGTGCAAAATCCATCGGAGTACATGCTCAGCGGCAGACCCCACCATGCCAGTGGCTCTGTGGTAGTATGTACCATGGAAGGCACCCGACCGCTACTTATTGAGATACAGGCGTTGGTGTGTCACAGTAATTTCGGTATCCCCAGGCGGCAGACCACGGGTACGGATTTTAATCGGGTCAATCTGTTAATGGCGGTGCTGGAGAAGCGTTGCGGATTGTCTTTGTCCGGTTGTGATGCGTATGTGAATATTACCGGCGGGATGAAAATAGTCGAACCGGCAGTGGATTTGGGCATTGTCATAGCTATACTTTCCAGCTTCCGTAATCTGCCTTTGGACCCTCATTTACTGGCCTTTGGTGAGGTGGGATTGAGCGGTGAGGTGCGGGCAGTGAGTATGGCTCGTCAGAGAGTACAGGAAGCTGAGAAACTGGGATTTCATACCGTGATTGTACCGAAAGTATGTGAAAAGGACTGTAGTCAGGTGTCAGGCATCCGGGTAGTGGGTGTCAGCACGTTGCAGGATGTGATGGATTTTCTGCTGGGATAGTCCGGAGTTATTGGCAATATGAAGAAACGTAGAAAGATACAATGGGTGTACCGCTTGGGGACTATGTGTACACTACTCCTGCTATGGGTGGTGTTGCAGTATTATGGCTTACGGTATCCTGCCGTGACTGATGTGGAAGAGGGGAGTGCTGCCACACTGACAGAATCTTCCCGGGGGTATCCGCAGGTGTTTGCCGGATTGTGCAGCAGCCCGTTTGAACAGGGCTTTGTGCCTGAGGATTTGCCGGTGTATACAGGGAGCCCCTATTGTGAACTAAATGATAATGTACCCTTTTTCCCCCTAGAGGCGCATGAAGGAGAGCTTTTTGCCTTTTATAGTGCCCCTGATGGGCTCGGTAGGTGTGGTACTACCGCTGCAGTGCTGGGGCGGGAGCTGATGCCCCGGGAGGAGCGGGGACTTATCGGGGAGGTAAAACCCACCGCCTGGCAATATGCCAAGTATGATTTTGTGGATGGTAGATATTTGTATAACCGATGCCATCTAATCGGTTATCAGCTGACTGGCGAAAACGCCAATGAAAGGAACTTGATTACAGGTACCCGTTATCTGAATGTGGAAGGGATGCTTCCTTTTGAAAATCAGGTGGCGGAGTATGTGCGTCGTGGCGGATGTGTACTGTATAGGGTAACGCCCTGTTTTGAGGAAGAGAATCTTTTGGCTACAGGTGTATTGATGGAGGCCTGGTCCGTAACAGATGCAGGTAAAGGCATTTGCTTCAATGTATTTTGTTATAATGTGCAACCGGGAGTGAAGATTGATTATGCCACCGGAGAGAGCCGGTTGGCAACCGGCGGATAATAAAGCCCAAGAGGGGTATCCTTATGGTAATAACAAAGAAAAGATATAATAATAAAAGGAGGACGAATTATGGCAGCAATTACATTGACTGTGGAGAATTTTGAACAGGAGGTATTACAGAGCAGAGTGCCTGTATTAATTGATTTTTGGGCAGCATGGTGCGGTCCCTGCCGTATGCTTTCCCCATTGGTGGAAGAAGTGGCAGAGGAGACCACTGAATTTAAGGTGTGCAAGGTGGATGTGGATGACCAGATGGCATTGGCAGAGCGTCACAATGTGATGAGTATTCCTACTTTGGTAGTATATAAGGATGGTAAAGAGGTGAATCGTTCTTTGGGATATATTTCCAAAGAAGAAATATACCAGCTTATGAAATAAGTATAAAAAAACAATAGATTTGAGATTTTTGTTTGCAATTGCGTTATAATGAGAGTAACCACAATAGGCCCCTGCCCATACGGTGAGGGGCTGATTTGTTGTAAATACTTTGTGGGAAACAGAAGGTTCCGGAAAATGGACAGAAGAGAAGGATAAAGGAGAGGAAGCAGGGCTTCCTATGGAGTAAGAATGGAAAAAAAGCGAGAGAATGAATTACAAAGCAGAGAAGAAGCAGCACAGATAATGGATATGGTGGGGATACATGCGGCGGAATACATGAAGGCGATGGCTTATTATCGCTGTGCCATTATGGAGATTGAAACAAAGTTTAATGTATTGAATACAGAATTTTCACTACAATATGATCGAAATCCCATCAGCAGTATAAAGAGTAGATTGAAAAGTCCACTGAGTATCAAGGGGAAACTGGAACGTAAAGGGTTGGACGTGACCTTGGAGAATGTGGAGGAAAATCTGAATGATGTGGCCGGGGTGAGAGTCATTTGTTCTTTCCCTGAGGATGTATTTGCGCTGGCAGAGGCTTTTTTAAAGCAGGATGATATTACACTGGTGGAGATGAAGGATTATATCCATCAGCCTAAAGCCAATGGCTACCGTAGTCTGCATATGATTGTACAGGTGCCTATTTTTCTGAGCCATGAAAAGAGATTGATGAAGGTGGAGATTCAGCTTCGTACAATCGCTATGGATTTCTGGGCCAGTCTGGAGCATCAGTTAAGATACAAAAAGGATCATGATTTTACGGAAGAGATGATGCGGGAGCTTTATGATTGTGCTACCCAAAGTGCCCAGTTGGATGCCAGAATGGACGCCTTGCGCCGTCATGTAGAGGGGTAGGGTGTATCCTAACAGATAAAAAGGTAACAAATGCATTTTCTATTTGAAAAAAACAGCAAACAGTAGTAGAATAAAAGGGTATGCTTGAAAAATGTCGAACACTGACATATCGCATGCCCTTTGCTGGGTTTACAGGGATAAGGAATTGGGGTGTGTCATTCTTTGGGATTTTGCAAAGCATAACGATATGAGGAAAAGGAAGATATGGTTATGGAAGAAAAAGTTAAGAAAACCGGCGGCTGGCGTACCAATAAGTGGATCCGCGCAGCTATCCCCGCATTATTGCTTCATTGCAGTATCGGTACTGTTTACTGTTGGTCTATTTTCAGTCAGGAGATTGCTGATTACATTGGTTTTTCCAAGGGTGCTACCGAATGGGCATTTAGTTTTGCAATCTTTTTCCTGGGTATGTCTGCAGCGTTCCTGGGTAATGTAGTAGAGAAAGATATCCATAAGTCCTCCCTGATTGCAACCATTTGTTTTGCTCTGGGTATGGCAGGTACCGGCTTCTTTATTTATTATGGTGGTTTACATAAGGGTAGCCTGGTGGCACTGATTGGTATCTATGTATGCTATGGTTTCATCATGGGTATTGGTCTGGGTACCGGATATCTGTCCCCTGTAAAGACCCTGATGCTTTGGTTTGCAGACAAAAAGGGCCTGGCAACCGGTCTGGCAGTAGCAGGTTTTGGTGCTGCAAAGGCTATCGCTTCCCCTATTATGGAAGCAATGCTGAGCGGTCTGGGTGAGGGCGGCATCTACCAGATGTTCATTATCCTGGCTTGTATCTATTTTGTAATGATGTTCGTAGGTCATTTACTGCTGAAGAAGCCTGAGGGCTGGCATGAGCCCGCTACCAAGGATAAGAGCCAGGGCATCATGGCTACTTTGAAGACCAAACCTATTGCAAACTACATTGGTATCTGGTTGATGTTCTACATCAATATCACCTGCGGTCTGGCGCTGATTTCTCAGGAAAAAGCTATTGTGAAGTGTCTGGGTCTGGCTGGTATGGTAGGTATTATTTCCACCATTTCTGCTATTTTCAATGCAGGTGGACGTCTGGGCTTTTCTGCATGGGCAGATACCATGAAGGATAGAAATACCATCTACAAGATGATTTTTGTAATCTCCATTATCTTTACAGCAGCAGTATTGTTGACCAGTGGTATTAAGAATGGCGAGGGCAATGTGCTGTTGACTATTTTG
>JAFUKK010000255.1 GCA_017473665.1 Lachnospiraceae bacterium | reverse complement strand
GGAACATCATGTGCTGGATGGAGCAGCACTTTTAACTGCTTTTTATAACGCAGGTGGACAAATTGACCTGCAAACAAGTTTAAATGAACTAATGAAAAGGGGATTACAAATGCCGGGAGCAACGTGTGGTATGTGGGGCATTTGTGGTGCAGTAAGTTCTATGGGTGCAGCACTTTCGATTATTGATGGAACGGGTCCGTTAAGTTCTGATGATACATGGGGAAAACATATGGAATTTACCTCTAAGGCATTACATAGTCTGTCACAAGTAGGAGGACCGAGATGTTGTAAACGAGATGCATTTTTGAGCTTTCAAAAAGCAATCCAATATGTAAATAAGAATTATGATGTAGAATTAGAAGAGAGTAACATCGAATGTCGTTTTAGTGAGAAGAACGAACAATGTATCAAAGGAAAATGTCCGTTTTATAAAAATACCAAGAAAAAAGTGGCATTTATATGCGTACATAATTCATGTCGTAGCCAGATTGCAGAGGCATTGGGAAAATATTTTGCATCAGATGTTTTTGAAGCGTATTCGGCAGGAACAGAGACCAAGCCCCAAATCAATCAGGATGCGGTCCGTTTTATGAAGGAAATGTATGGGATTGATATGGAACAAACACAGTATTCAAAATTGATAACAGATATTCCAAATCCGGATATGGCAATTTCTATGGGATGTAATGTTGGGTGTCCTTTTATTGACGGAGTATTTGATGATAATTGGGGATTGGAAGACCCTACAGGAAAATCAGATGAAGAGTTTAAGGTGGTAATAAAAGAGATTGAAGAAAGAATTTTACAGTTAAAAAATGAATTGATGTAAAAGCACGCATAACTTTCAGTTTTTCTCAGCGAAAAAATATAGTGCGTCTGCTAAGCAGGATACAGCTAATAGTCCTCCCTAAGCACGATAACCTCCCATAATGTGCACAATTTACTATGGCGAAATGAAAGAGTTTTTTATATACTAACTATAGTTTCAAAACATTACTAAGAAATTTAATATATAACTTTTGAGGAGGATACTTATATGGGAGAAAACAAAACAATCATTAAAAAAACAGTAAAATCAGGTGTTTCCTTTGGTAGCGCATTAGCAATGGTAATCAGCTATACCGCATGGAAGTCCATAGGATGGGCCATTTTTCACGGATTGCTGGGCTGGGTATATGTAATATATTATGCGATACAATACTAATAAACGTGAGTGTTTTTATGGGGGAAACAATCAAGTATGAAGTGCCCTTATTGTGAAGAAGAAATGCAAAAAGGAGTGATACAGACAGGGGATGCCCTGAGCTCCTACATCAAGGCAGGGGAAATCGTGGTATGGATTCCTGAAAGTGAAAGTAAGAAATTTATCCCCAAGCATACGGTGCATTTGGAGGTAAATGCTGAGGGATACTATTGTTCCAAATGCGCCAGGGCAGTTGCGATTTTTAAGGAACGGGGCGCGGGATTTTGGCAATAACCACAGACTGAACCTCTGATTTTAGAGCGTAGAGATATCCTGTGAATAAAACTGCATACGATATTCCTTGGGGGTATATCCTGTTTTTTGCCGAAATACTTTGGTAAAATGACTTTGGGAAGAAAAGGCAAGTGCTGAACTGATCTGGGCATAACTGTACTCAGAATGGTTCAGCATATTTTTTGCGGTTTCTATACGTATTTTGGTAATGTAATCACTCACGGTTTCCCGCATTTCCTGTTTAAACAAGGTAGAAAGATAGCTGGGAGACAGATTTACAAAATCAGCCAATTGCTCTAAGCTAATCCGTTCGCTTAAATGGGAGCTGATATATTCCAAACATTGCACAATGGGCTTGGAGCATACATGATTCTTTTTAAACAGGGCTACCTGCTTGGTATAGTGGGTAAACATGGCCCGTTGCAGCTGCTTCACCTCTTCTATGGTTTCCAGTTCATCCATTTTTTGAATATATAAATCACTGATGGAATAAGCGATTTCAACAGGCAGGCCACCCTCTACGGCAAAACGTGAGGCCAACCCCGTATTTACTACAAATAAATATTTGATATTACGGAGGGGGTCCTTGGACAAGCAACCCTGTAAATCAGCGTTGAAGAAACCGGCGGCGATTTCAATTCCCAAAGGGTTACCTGCTTTCAGATAAAGATACTGCATCATATCTTCATTTTGGGGACAACGTTCAAATCCCTTTTCCAGATTTTGATATTGCAGATAGATTACATCATTGTGGTTTACTTCTAATTTTCTGGGCTTCATGGGGGTACTCCTTCAGTAAAAAATGAATTGCGTAACAGAAAAATTATAACACGAAACGAAAGAATATGATATACATATCTTCCGGGAAGGGCTATTCTTAGAGCAGAAAGCCTAAAGGAGGACCCTTTGTGAATCAGTTGATTTATCTAATTTATCCCGTACTGGGCGTATTGCTGCTATGGAAAGCAAAATATATCAAGGGCGGTCAATGGAATGAACAGGTCCTTTCCTTGGAACAGACCAAAGCATTGCAGGGATTTTGTGCCCTGGGAGTCATGCTTCATCATATTGCTCAAAAAACCTGTGCACCCTGGTTAAAGCAGGAGGTAATCGTACATGGTCTGGATGTATTTGTGCCGGTGGGATATTTATTGGTAGGTTTTTTCCTTTTTTGCTCCGGGTATGGCCTTTATAAAAGCTTTCGGGAGAAAACGGACTATCTGCAAGATTTTGGTAGCCGTCGTTTCCTGCAGCCGGTGATGGTACTGTCACTTACCAATTTCTTTTTCCTTTTTGTAAGATTTCAAATAGGGGAGTCCATAGGGGTGTCCACACTCTTTCATGTGTCCGGACCGCAGATGATTAATGGGTATGCCTGGTTTGTATATGTGTTGTTTCTTTTCTATTTGTGCTTTTACCTGACCTTTCGGTGGTGCAAAAATCATTTTGCGGCATTGTGTCTGGTGACTGTAGAGGTAATGTTATATATTGCCTTCTGTGATTGGTGGATGTACGGGCAGTGGTGGTACAATTCGGTGGTACTTTTTCCCATAGGACTCTGGGTGGCAAGATATGAACAGAAGCTTTTGGAACATGTGAAAAGATGTTATATCAAGTATCTGATCCTGATGCCGGCATGTGCAGTTTTGTTCTTTTTATTGGGCGAATATATGGAAAGCTTTTGTACTATGTTGGGAATATCCTACACTTATGAGGTAGGCAGATGGGTAAAACTAATTGCCCAAATGCTGGGCGCAGTTGCCTTTACCCTGTCCCTATTTCTGGTTGGAATGAAGGTGCAAATGAGCAATGGGGTACTGAAATTTATGGGTACCATTACCTTAGAATTCTATCTGGTGCATGGACTGGTATTGCAGGTATTCGGCTATAATGAGTCGGTAGAAACACACCCATATATAAAGAGTGTGCCACTTCTGGTATTGGTGGTATTGGCATGTTCATTGGTGTTATCAATCGTACTCCATGGCTTCTGCCGGGTGATTGTGAGGCTTTTGAATAAATTCCCCAAATTTAAGGCCCTTGTGTGGAAGGACATAAAGAAAGTGACGGTAGGCTTGCTGGTCATTGTTCTGCTCATAACTCTTGTGATGTCCGTATCTGCCCATAAGGAAAGCCGGGAGCGGCAGGAAGCCGTTGCCCGGTATGCAGAAGAATATATTACTTATGCTACCGTGGATGGAAAAAGGATGGCGGCCTATGTAACCGGCGCCGGTGAGCACACGGTGGTTGTACTGTGCGGATTGGGAGACTTTTGTCCCACGGTTACCTGGAAGCCCCTGGCGGACAGACTGGGGGAGCAAAACAGAGTGGTGGTATTGGATTATTTCGGTAGCGGTTTCAGCGATGATACGGGGGAAGACAGAACCGCAGAGAATATGGTCTATGAGATACATACGGCATTGGAGAGTCTGGGTGAGAAGGGGCCTTATGTTTTGCTGGCTCATGAGATGTCCGGCATATATGCGCAGCTATACGTGGAGCTTTATCCACAGGAAGTGGAAGCCATTGTGGGGGTGGATTCCATGACGGAAGAACAGCTGGCTCAGCAACTGGAACGGTCCGGAACCAATCCGGAGGAATACCGCCGGATGCTGAAAAAACAGGGACAGGTACAATACTTAGGCCAACGCTTACTGAACCTCAGTGGTTATGTGAAGTTGCAATGGCCCGCCTATGTGAGAGTCTTTGGGTTTGCACATAATGAAGAGGAAGAAACCGTAATGCAGGAAATGCTGGTACAAAAATACCTGGGCAGAACTGTGGCAGATGAAACGGCCAGACAGTACGATAACTGCCGACTGATGGCCGGAAAACAATACCCTGAGGATCTGCCGGTACAAATACTCCTGTCCTATTGGACCGGTGTATCGGCTAATCGAAACGGCGTGGAATGGGAGCAGGTACATGAGAATCTGTTTACCAACCGGGATATCCAACAGATGACCGTATTGACCGGCAACTCATACCTGGTATATACCAATCCCTTTTTAGTGGCTGAGCGTGCACAAGGGTTTATTGATGGACTGAAATAAAGTAGAGAGGATTCCCTCTTGACAAATCCCCCGTAAATAGCATATATTTGGTATATGTTGTAAAGGCGATGAGGAAGAGGAGTACGGATTACCCCTTGACAGAGAGAGCATTATCCCCTCGGGGAGGTTGAGAGATGCTTCAAGGAAGGGATGTGGAAGGTAGCTTCTGAGCCGGAGTTTTGAAAGCACTGTCCACCGCATGAGAAGGTTGGACATATACCAGTAGGGACTCCCGATTTATCCCCGTTACCGGATAGGACTTTGTAGGAAGTCACTGAGGCAGCGTAAGCTGTGAACAAAGGTGGTACCGCGTTAATGACGCCCTTTGCAGATATTCGTATCTGCAAAGGGCTTTCTTGCGTGTATAAGCAAGTTTGCTTATACATGCACAGAGACCGAACTGAAAGGAGCAAACCATGAGCAAAGAATTGGCAAAAACCTATGATCCTCAGGGTATTGAGGACAAACTGTATCAAAAATGGCTGGATAAGAAATACTTCCATGCAGAAGTAGATTATTCCAAGAAACCCTTCACCATTGTGATTCCCCCTCCAAACATTACGGGACAGCTTCACATGGGTCATGCACTGGATAATACCATGCAGGATATTCTCATCCGTTTCAAAAGAATGCAGGGCTACAATGCACTGTGGCAGCCCGGCACCGACCATGCAAGTATTGCAACCGAGGTCAAAATCATTGAGAAGTTAAAAGAAGAAGGCATCGATAAATGGGAGCTGGGCCGTGAGAAGTTCCTGGAGCGTGCCTGGGAGTGGAAAAAGGAATACGGCGGACG
Source organism: Lachnospiraceae bacterium (assembly GCA_017473665.1). Lineage (GTDB taxonomy): Bacteria > Bacillota > Clostridia > Lachnospirales > Lachnospiraceae > Acetatifactor. The sequence goes on along the minus strand of JAFUKK010000255.1, from coordinate 1,000 downwards.
TATTATCTCCCAGTTAAAGAAGCTGGGCTCCTCCTGTGACTGGGACAGAGAGCGTTTCACCATGGACGAGGGCTGTAACAAGGCCGTTACCGAAGTATTCGTAAAGATGCACGAGAAAGGTTATATCTACAAGGGTTCCCGTATCATCAACTGGTGTCCTGTATGTAATACCTCCATCTCCGATGCAGAGGTAGTATATGAGGAGCAGGCAGGTCATTTCTGGCATATCAAGTATCCCATCATGAATTATGACGGTACTCCTTCCGATACCGAATTTTTGACCTTTGCTACTACCAGACCTGAGACCATGTTGGGCGATACTGCTGTGGCAATTCATCCCGAGGATGAGAGATACCAGCATTTAATCGGCAAGAGCGTCATGCTGCCCATTATGAACAGAGTGATTCCCATTGTCACCGATACCTATGTAGACAGAGAGTTCGGTACCGGTGTGGTTAAGATTACTCCTGCCCATGACCATAACGACTTTGAAGTAGGCAAGAGACATGACCTGCCAATTATCAATGTAATGAATGATGACGCCACCATTAATAAAAACGGCGGTAAGTTCCAGGGTATGGACCGTTATGAGGCCAGAAAAGCTATTGTGGCAGAGCTGGATGCCATGGGCCTGTTGGTAAAGATTGAGGACCATGCACACAATGTAGGTACCCATGACAGATGTAAGACCACCATTGAGCCTATGGTAAAGGAGCAGTGGTTTGTAAAGATGGAGGAGCTCATTAAGCCTGCAGTTGAGGCTGTACGTAAGGGGGAGATTGAGCTGATTCCTGAGCGTATGGATAAGGCATATTTCAACTGGACCGACAACATCCGTGACTGGTGTATTTCCCGTCAGCTGTGGTGGGGACATAGAATCCCTGCATACTACTGTGATGAGTGCGGAGAAGTAGTGGTATCCCGTGAGGCTCCCGATGTATGTCCCAAGTGTGGATGCAAGCATCTGACCCAGGACCCTGATACCTTAGATACCTGGTTC
>JAFUKK010000254.1 GCA_017473665.1 Lachnospiraceae bacterium | reverse complement strand
GTACATTGGCATTCATATCAAAAAGACCCATTTTGACGGTGGTACCGCCTACATCTACTCCAAATACGTACTTTTTCATTCTTCTTCCTCCTCACGTCTCTTTGCCAAAGAATTCTGTACACGGGCGTAAAGCTCCTGTGCCGCATTGTAACCCATCTTTTTCTGTCTGTGGTTAACTGCCGCAGACTCACAGATAATTGCCAGATTACGTCCGGGACGGATGGGAATATTGTGGCAAACCACCTTATTGCCCAGGTACTCTGTATAATTTTCCTCCAGCCCCAGTCTGTCGTATTCCTTGTCCTTATCCCAATCCTCCAGACGGATGACCAAATCAATGGCCTGGGTATCCTTTACGGAAGAAGCACCAAACAGCGCCTTAATATCCACAATACCGATACCGCGAAGCTCAATCAGATGCTTGGTTACATCCGGTGCGGAACCAATCAGGGTATCATCACTTACCTTGCGCAGCTCTACCACATCATCTGTCACCAGACGGTGGCCACGTTTAACCAGCTCCAGAGCTGCCTCGGACTTACCGATACCGCTTTCACCGGTAATCAGCACACCTTCACCATATACATCCACCAATACACCATGAACGGAAATACAGGGTGCCAGTTTTACATTCAGCCATCTGATGATTTCTGCCATAAATGCAGAAGTAGTTTTCTTAGTAGATAGAATGGGTCTGCCATGAGCAATTGCAATTTCTTTCATAATAGGGTCCGGCTCCATGTCACGGCAATATACAATGGCAGGTACTTCATAACTTAACAGTTTCTCATAGACCTCTCTTTTACGTTCCTCAGAGAGCCCCTCCATATAAGTATATTCCACAAATCCGATAATTTGCAGACGAGTGGAATCAAAATGCTCAAAAAATCCTGCCAACTGCAACGCAGGACGGTTAATATCCGGCTGGGTAACCTTAATCTTCTTTACATCAATCTCCGGTGTCAGGTTTTCCAGTTTCATTTTCTCGATGATTTTTACTAAACTTACGCTTGCCATAAATCCTCCGTCCCAGCCGCTTGTGGCCTTGTGATTTTATTATCTTAATTTAGTGTAGCACAATCTTGAAATTCTGTGAAGTGCGGGAAATGTTTTAGATTCCCAAATGATTTTTAGACTTCCTTTTTGGAAGCACTTTCCTTATTTTGTAAAAACAACAAAATCTCCTCTGCCACCCGCTGGTTCATCTCCGGAATCTCCAGTAGCTGCTCCAAAGTAGCATTACGGATATCCTCCAGGGAAGCAAAATGCCGCATCAGGGCCTTGCGTCTGGCAGGCCCTACACCGGGAATATCATCCAGCACGGACTTCACCTGCCCCTTACTACGCAGGGAGCGGTGGTACTCAATAGCAAAGCGGTGGGCCTCATCCTGTATCCGGGTGATGAGCTTAAAGCCTTCACTGCGGGTATCAATGGGCAGCTCCACATTTTCAAAATACAATCCTCTGGTCCGGTGATTGTCATCCTTTACCATACCACATACAGGGATATTCAGATTCAGCTCCTTCAACACCTCCAAGGCAATATTCACCTGCCCCCGGCCACCATCCATCATGAGCAAATCCGGAAAACGGGTAAAGCTATCCAAATCTGTGTCCAAATCCTGGTCCTGAAGTTCCTGCGTCTTTTCCATACCATGCACAAACCGTCGGGTCAGTACCTCCCGCATACAGGCATAATCGTCGGGACCGGTAACGGTCTTGATACGGAATTTACGGTAATCACTGGGCTTGGGCTTGCCCTTTTCAAATACTACCATGGAACCTACATTTTCATAACCACTGATATTAGAAATATCAAAGGCTTCCATCCGCTGGATGTGATGCAGTCCCAGCAGGTCTGCAATCTCCTTTACGGCACCGATGGTACGGCCCTCTTCGCGCTTTAATTTCTCTCTATCCTGGCTGAGCACCAGCTTGGCATTTTGGGCTGCCAGCTCCACCAGCTTCTCCTTGCTGCCGATTTTGGGCACCCGCAGATACACTCTGGCGCCCTTACGCTCGCTGAGCCAGCTTTCAATGAGCTGGGCATCCTCAATTTCATACTGGAGCATCAGCTCCCTGGGGATAAAGGGCGTCCCTGCATAAAACTGCTTGATAAATTCCTGCAAGATACCCGGCTTGTCATTTTCTGACACATTTGTCATATAGTAATGTTCCCGTCCGATGAGCTTTCCGTCCCGGACAAAGAACACCTGCACCACCGCTTCGCTTTCATCTTGATACAATGCCAGAATATCCTTATCCTCACCCACACTGTCGGTGATTTTCTGCTTCTGGGATACCTGCTTCACACTGTTATACAAATCTCTGTAGGTAGCTGCCTCCTCAAATTCCATATTCTCTGCGGCGGCCCGCATCTTATTTTCCAAATCTTTTAAAATGGGGTTGTAATTACCATTTAAAAACTCCAGGGCTCCTGTCACCTGCTGCCGGTACTGCTCCGGGCTCACATAGCCCTGGCAGGGTCCCAGACATTGCTTGATATGATAGTTCAGGCAGGGTCTATCCTTGCCCGTATCTTTGGGCAGATTGCGGTTACAGGTACGCAACTGATACAGCTTATTCAGCAAATCTATGGTATCCTTTACTGCTCCCGCACTGGTATAGGGCCCAAAATATTTGGACTTGTCCTTTTTCATGGTACGGGAAAACAGTATCCGGGGATATTCCTCTCCCATTGTTACCTTAATGTAGGGGTAGGTCTTATCATCCTTCAGAAGCGTATTGTACTTGGGGGAATGCTCCTTGATCAGGTTATTTTCCAGTACCAATGCTTCCAGCTC
>JAFUKK010000253.1 GCA_017473665.1 Lachnospiraceae bacterium | reverse complement strand
GGTATGCATTCAGGAATTAGTGAGGATAAGGCTCATGAGAATGGTTTTGCCACCATTACCCTGGATGGCTTTTTAATACCTGTTGCGTCAGATGATACGAAGCATATAGGTGCTTTCTATGATTTGTATCCCTACGGTTCCCACTGGAAGGAACAGACCGGTGTATTGATGGCATGGGGCTGGGGATGCAGTAAGATATTGGATGCCTTGGAGGCAGGTGCCGGTAAGGAGTTAAATATCGACAGTACCAATAGTATTGTGACCGGCGTATCCCGTTGGGGTAAAGCTACCATTGTTTGCGGTGCTTTTGATAAACGTTTCCGTATGGTGGCACCTTCCTGTTCCGGTGCGGGTGGTACCGCATTGTTCCGTTATATCTCCGAAGGAAATACCTATGATTTCACCAGCAAGGGAGGTCCTGCTGCTTATACTTATACCCAGAACGAGCCCTTGGGAAGCTTGCAGGCTATGGGGGAAAGAGGTTGGTTCAATAATAGATTCTTATCCTTCAAGTCGGTAAAGAGTCTGCCCTTTGATCAGCATCTGCTCAGCTCTTTAGTGGCAGCTAAGGACCGTTATCTGTTTATCATCGGTTCCTGCGTGTCTGAAGATTGGGTAAATGCACCGGCCATGTGGTTTAGTTATCTGGCTACTCGGGAAATCTATGATTTCCTTGGCATTAGTGACAATATCAAAATCAATATCCATAAGGAAGGACATGCAGTGATTCCGGAGGATATGGAGTATATGACCCAGTATTTTAATCAAAAGGTATACGGTATTGCACCTGAAAGCGATTTAAGTGTTCTGGATACCTCCGTATTTGAACTGGATGTAAATAAGGACCCTCAGTGGGACAATTTTACAGATACATGGACCATAAAGTAATGCATGAAAAAAGGCTTCGAGCGGAAACGCTCGAGGCCTTTATAAGTAATTGTTGGTCGAATGCTTTAGTAGAAAGCGGACAGAGTAGCCGGCTTCGTCGCAGATGCTCCGGACGATGGTCTCCGCATCTTCTCTGGCATTGTCGTGTACACAGATGATGCACAGTGTGCGCTTGCGGTTAAAGATGGAAGGGCGGGGCCAGCGTATGTAGTAGGAAATGTGATTTTTGAGCAATTCCCGCTCGATCAGGCGCTTGCATTCCATATCATCTATTTCACAAAGTTCGATTTCATTATTGACCTTAACGGCTGTATATAACGGTTGCATATCAATATCCAAGCCTTTCTGTAGCCTATTATAGCAGGCACTTTTATATTAGGTTGATTATAGCACATTGCGGTCGGAAAGTCTATTAAAAAAGAGCTGATTTGATACCGGATGGTGCTTGGCTGTTCATTGACAGAGCATAAAATAAGGGGTAGAATGATAGCACAAAAAGAAAGGCTGGTGACAGTATGGATATATTGGAAAATGCAAAGCAATTGGCAAAGGGAACAGGGGAATTGGTGAGCCGTAAAGCAGCACAGGTAAAGGAGGTTTTATTGCTGAAAAGCAGAGTAGATACCTGTGAGGAACTGCTTCAAAAGAATTATTTGGAGCTGGGCAAGCTTTATTATGAGATACATGGGGCAGAAGCAGAGGAACCCTTCCAAAAGGCCTGCCGTAACATCAGCAATGCCCGGAGAGGCGTAGTGGAATTGTCGGAGTCTTTGAAGCAGGCAGAAGCCAAACTGAAGGAAATGTAAAACAAAGGTGCACAGATTCTGTGCACCTTTTTGATAATCACTATACGCTTATTGGGCTGCCGGCGGATTTTGTAGCTGCCAACGCTGACCATCAATAATGGCCCAAGCGTCGGGCTGTGCCATAAAGGCTTCGTCGTGCTGACAATGTGTGGCAGTATTAGGCATCTGGATGGTCTGCGTACCATCCTCATTCTCTGTGATAATGGTGGAACCACTCAGCAGAGATGTGGGTTCAATCAACGGTAATTGTGCAGTACCCTGATATTTGAAAGGGCAGGGGTAGCTGGCAGGTAAGCCGTCTACAGCACAAATCTCTCCTTGATAATGGATATCACAGCTGGTAAGCGGTTCGCTGCCGGCTGCATAAAGTTCTGTTGTCAGGTGTGCGTCGCATAGGCCGGGAATAGGAAGCTTGCCGGATTTGGAACAAATCTGGAGTTCGATAATGTCCTCGGGTCTCACAAATTCTCGGGCCGGCAAATCTTCGTGAATTCTGGACATTACAGATTTCCACAATGCCTTTGAAACACCGGTTTCAGAATATTTTCCTCCGTTAATCATCTTCCAATTGTTATCATAGCCGCTCCATACGGTACAGGTGTAGTAAGGAGAATATCCGGCCAACCATACATCACGATACTCATTGGCGGTACCGGTCTTGCCCGCTATGGGCATACCCTTAAAGCGGGCGCTGGTAGCAGTACCTTTGGTGAATACGCCCTCCATGGCATTGGTCAGCAGATAAGCGGTGCTTTCTTTGATTACCTGTCTGGTAGCAGTGTCTGTATTATCCAACAGCAGCTCGCCATCGGCGTAGGTGACTCTGGTATAGAGCTTAGGTTCCACATAGGTTCCTTCGTTTGCAATGGTACCATAAGCGGCATTTAACTCCAGAGGAGTAACGCCGTGAGTCAAACCACCCAGAGCTACAGGCTGTTTAATATCTGTAAATATTTCACCGTTAATTTCTTCTCTGTCTACCAGAGTGGAAAAACCGAAATTGTATAAGTAATCCACGCCTAACTGGGGGG
>JAFUKK010000252.1 GCA_017473665.1 Lachnospiraceae bacterium | reverse complement strand
TTGCCGGACAGCACTGCGATTCGCAACAGTCACCAGAATATTGCTAAGTTTGCTGATACAGGTATTGAAGAACTGGTACGACAGATGGAAGCACTTGGTGCTAAGCGGGGGCGTGTGGTTGCCAAGATTGCAGGTGGTGCGACCATGTTTACGTTTCAGAATAATTCTTCTTCTACCATGGTGGTGGGGGAACGTAACGTGGAAGCGACCAAAAAGAAGCTGGGAGAGTTAAAAATCCCGATTCTATCAGAGGATACGGGAAAGAATTATGGACGTACCGTCACTTTTTTCCCGGAGAGCGGAGATTTTCATATCAGAGCGGTAGGAAAACAGGAGACGATTATTTAGTATGCAAAGAAATAATTTACCATTATTTTTTATGTTGATAGCAGGTGCAATTACCTGCATTCTTGCGTTGTTAAATGGTTACACATTGAATGAAATGCTGCTGCGGCTTTTAATTGTGTTGGTGGTGTTCTATTTACTGGGTAGCCTGTTAAGGTGGTGCCTGGATTTATTTGACAAGCAGAACAGAGAAGCACAGGAGGCTATCAGCAAGGCTGAAGAAGAGGCTTTAAAGGCCATCGAAGAAGCGCAGAAGCAGGCCGCCGAAGTGCAGACAAAAGATGCCGAAAAGGTTGATTAGTCGAGCTGTGCATATAAGTAGTACAAATGAAAGGGCAAAGGAGGTGCATGTATTCCATGGATGAAACAGGAAGAAAGAAATTACTGGAAGATTATTCTAAGAATAAGACAGCAGAGTTACGTGAAAAGATAATTCTGGAATATGCACCGTTGGTAAAGGTTGTAGCCGGCAGGCTCAGCATGTATCTGGGATATAATGTGGAATATGAGGATTTGGTCAGCTATGGTATTTTCGGTTTGATAGATGCTATTGACAAATTTGATTATCTCAAGGAGGTCAAGTTTGAGACCTATGCCAGCCTGCGTATCAGAGGTGCCATATTGGACCAGATACGTAAGATGGACTGGATTCCCAGGACAATCAGACAAAAACAAAAGAAAATAGATACAGTAATCCGTGAGATAGAACAGACTACCGGACATGCGGCAACTGATGAAGAGATTGCCCGTCAGCTTGGGATTTCGGATGAGGAATATTTGGACTGGCAGTCCCAGATGAAAATTACCGGTGTGGTTTCGTTGAATGAATTTATGGAGCAGGGAAGTGACGTATCACAGGATTACAGTAGACAGAGTTCCTCCAGATTTGACAGTCCGGAGGAAAGTTATGAGAAACAGGAGTTGACCCGGGTGCTGGGGGAAGCACTCCAACTACTCACAGAAAAGGAACAGAAGGTTATAACTTTATATTATTATGAGGAACTGACCTTAAAGGAGATTAGTAATATATTAGAAGTATCGGAATCAAGAATATCCCAGTTACATACCCGGGCCCTTCAGAAGATGAAGACCAAAATGGGTGACTATATGGGTATTTTATCAGTCTAGTCGATTCCGGAAGAGGGACGGAGTCGATACCCCGGAAATGAGGAGAGTATGAGAAACGGTTATTTCAGATTAGTAAAGATGCCAGGAGGTTTTGGATTAAAGGTATATAGTCCCACTGCAGGTGGTGCAGCAGTCAAACTGGATGAAGTGTTGGCATACCTGGAGCTGGTACATATCCAGAATGACCCGGTGGAAATAAAGAAAGCCATGATGCAGCTGGATCAGCAGGATACTATTTTCTTGGGATTGACCGATTGTCCCCCCATAGACGAGCAGTATCAGTTGAAAATCAGTGATGATGCTATGGAAGCATGGGTGCGTTTTTATCCGCCTTCCGAAACCGGTCAGAGAATGTCTTTTCAGGAATTTGTGAGAGATTTGACAAGCCGAAATGTGATTTCGGGTGTTTTGATGGATAATCTGCAGAACCATTTCCAGTCTGACGGTATATATACGGAAGATTTTTTGGTAGCCCAGGGTACGCTACCCAGACATGGTACAGATGCGCGTATTGAATACTATTTTAATACTGATTTGCATATTCAGCCCACCATGCGAGAAGACGGTAGTGTGGACTTCTTTAATTTAAATATGATTAATCACTGTCAGAAGGGTGATTTGTTGGCAGAGATTATTCCGGAAGATCCCGGTGAGTATGGTCTTACCATTAATGGTAACCGTGTTAAGCCCAGAGATGTAAAACGTCAGGTTTTAAAGTTTGCAAACAATATTGAATTATCGGAAGACCGTTTATCCATTCGTTCCAAGGTAAATGGTCATGTTATGCTGGTTGATGATAAGGTATTTGTATCAGATGTATACGAAGTAGAGAATGTAGATATTTCAACCGGTAATATTGATTTTGAGGGCAGTGTACAGATTAATGGCAATGTGGCGTCCAACTTTGTGGTAAAAGCCGGTGGTAACGTGATTATCAATGGTGTAGTAGAGGGTGCCTATGTGAAAGCCGGCGGTAATATCATTATTGCCCGTGGTATGAATGGTATGTCCAAGGGTACCTTGGAGGCGGACGGAGATATTGTAGCCAAGTTTATTGAAAATGCTACTGTGACAGCCGGCGGATACGTACATACGGAAGCGATTTTGCATAGTCATGTTACAGCAGGTACAGAGATTGAGGTTACAGGTAAGAAGGGATTTATTACCGGTGGTCATGTACAGGCTTATAATAGGATTCAGGTAAAGACTTTGGGAGCCACCCTGGGTACGTCTACTATTGTGGAAGTGGGTATTAATCCCCAGGTAAAGCAGGAATATATCGATCTGCAAAAGGATATTGGAGAGGTGGCAAAGGTGATTAAGAGTACACAGCCTATTATTTCCAATTTCCTGGAAAAGAAAGCAAAAGGGGCCAGGTTCACAGAAGACCAGGTAAAATATATCAAGAATATGGCTGTGCTGTTGGAAACCAAAAAGAAGGAACTGGCGGAGAAGAACAAACGGATGCTTTCGCTACAAAGCATGATTGATTTGCAACGGAAAGCGGAAGTGGTAGTACAGGGTGTTGTGTATGGTGGTACTACGATTATTATAGGTGACGTGTCCACCGTACTGCAGAGCAGTTACCAATATTGTAAGTTTGAACGTATTGGTGGAGATGTAAAGAGCGTTCCCCTATAACAGTGGTTAGAAAGGAAGGGATGCGTAGTGGCATGGGGTGCAATTGAATTAACGACCATATCCAGAGCACAGGATTTTACTACCATCAAGCACAATGAGGATAATAAAGGGATGGTAGAGCAGGCCAATTTGGGACAGCAGATGCAAAAGGACGTGCAACAAAAGTCCCGTGAGGTACGTAGCAGTGATAATTCGGACTGGCATTTTCAGAAGTTTGATGCCAAGGAAAAGGGTAAAAACGAGTATGATGGAGATGGCGGTAAAAAGAGAAAGCAAAGCTCGCAGGACAAGGTAGAGATAAAGGGACATAAGAGCTTTGATATGAAAGTATGACAGAACTGAAAGGCAATATATAATGGGAGCATTAGAAATAATATTACTTTTGGCAGGCCTGGTAGCAGTAGTACTGGGCTTTGTTCTTCCGGTAAACAAGGAAGAGGGTATAGAAGATGTAAAGCGTCTTGCCAAAGCAGAGATTAAGGAACTGGTTTCCGATGAAATGAAAGATATTAAGGCACATGTGGATGATGTGGTGGAGGAGACAGTGA
>JAFUKK010000251.1 GCA_017473665.1 Lachnospiraceae bacterium | reverse complement strand
CGGGCTATTGGGCGACAGCCGTCCAACGAGGAAAGCGAAGCTTTTCGAGTGGCGGCTCGTAGCGTGCAGTAAAAGAAAATTGAGCAGGAATACTTAGTATACGGGCTCCTTCCTTTTGTAACCTATTTTTCTATCTTCTTCACCGGTCTCAGTACCTGATAGCCAGAGTGGCCAGGGCCAGTCGTCTGGCCGCCATATAGGCTTTGAGGGTGGTCCCTGTGACCTGCCGAAATTGCTCCGAGCAGTAGTAAGGGGAGTAACATGAAACAGGGTAATTTGGTTTTGGTTCACATTTCACCAGGATATCTTAAGAAATCCTTCCCGGAATCCTAAGAAGCTGATTAAAGAAAGTTAATATCCATCCGTTATACTATCTTCAGGGTTGGCTTATGACTATGAATTGCGTGGGTTTCCGAGGAGAAACTACAGGGCCTTGGACCATGACATATCAGGAAAATAGGAGGAGTATTATATGTTACCAAGCAGAGAAGAAGCAGAAAGAATCTTAATGGAGGCGGAGCAGTGTAATCCGGGAGCCTGGGCCGGTCATAGCAGAGTGGCGGCCAAATGTGCTTACCGCATTGCAAAACGGTGCCGGGGACTGAATCCGGAGAAAGCGTATATATGCGGACTGCTCCATGACATTGGCAGACGTTTTGGTATCTGCCAGATGCGGCATATTTATACGGGCTATCGTTATATGACGGATCTGGGGTATGACGAGGTGGCGAGGATTTGTCTTAGTCATTCTTTCCATTTAAAAAGGCTGAATGAATATGTGGGAGATGTGGATATTGAACCACAGCAACTGGCAGAATTGGAACAGGCCCTTAGGGCTATGGAGTTTGATGATTATGACAGGCTGATACAGCTCTGCGACAGTCTGGCCATGGCAGAGGGTGTGGTGACCATGGAAGAGCGTATGCTGGATGTAAAACGTAGATATGGCAGTTATCCCCAGGACAAATGGGATGCCAACTTCCGCCTGCGCAGTTACTTCGAAGAAAAGATGGGCAGAGATTTGTATGCGGTGGTTAAAAGTGCGTGACACTTTTGGTGTATGGGACTAATTTCTCATACCATATATAGACAAATCGTGCCAAAACGCTTGTTTAATCCACTAATTGTGCTATAATTAAAAGTAATATTTTATAAGTAAAGGCAAAGCAGTCGAAAGGCTGTGACGCAAAGCTATAGGGATGTCCCTTCTTAGGAAGAATGTTAGCCAGCTACAGTAATATGACGCAATGATGGCGCTGCTTCCGTAGGGGGAGTGGCGTCTTTATTTTTCAGTAAGATATAAATATTGCTACATTTTTTAGCACATTAAAGGGGAAGCTGTTTCGATGAAGAGATTTATTCGGAAGGTATATGATTACCTATGCCAAGAGTATAATGCCATCATATTAGTGGATCTGGTCAATGACCGAATTGATGGGTATGTGAATGATGACGACGGCAGTAGCAGGCGGATTACGGGTGAGTATACGGTACAGATGGAGCGTATAGCCGGCTGTATGGCGCCGGAATACGCGGAGCAGTGGCGTAGACTGGGAATCATTGCACATATACAAGGGTTGTTGCAATCAGAGGACCGTATAGAGATCGAATACCGGATGCTGGGCACTGAGGTGGAATGGCAGAAAGCGGTTTTTCAAGTGATGGAGAGAGAGGCCGGAGTGGCCACTCATATGATTCTGGCTCATATTCCCATGGACTCCATCCAGATAGAGAAGGAGGAGCTGACCAGGCAGCTTCAGGAACAAAAAGAGCAGCTTGAGGAGTCGCTGAATCGTGAGGCCCAGTATCGTAAGGCGATTATGGAAGGTGCGGCTGCGGTTTATGAGATTAATCTGACCAAGGATATATTGCTTAGGGCATCCGGGTTTTATCAGGATAAGGAGTACCAGATGACCAGAAAGGTGGGATTGGAGATTCCCTGCCTTTATTCTGATTATGTGAAACGCATGGCTGATTTTATGCCGGGAGAGAAGGAAGCACAGGCGTATACGGCAGCCTCCTCCAGGGATAGTCTCTTAAAACGGTTTTATCAAAAGGACCGGTATACGGATGATGTATATCAGACCAAGGATGTGGCAGGAAAGCGTCAATACTTGAAGAAGACTTACATATTGACGGAGAATGACATCACCGGTGATATCCATGCATTGATTATTGCTAAGAATGTGACACTCCAGCAGCAGCGGGAGATGTTGCAACGGGAGATCATTGATGGTGTCAGCACAGAGTTTACTTCTATTTATGTAGTGGATTGGCGAACGGACCATATTCGTTTGTTTAAATCCAATAATACTTATCCATCCCTAATGGGGCTGGTGGATGGCGTGGAGAGCACACCGGATGTGCTCAGCCGGTATGCAGTGTTTGCAGTGCATCCGGAAGACAGAGAGACTTTTATGCAGGAGATGGATAGCGCCAGATTGCGGGAAGAGTTGGAGAAGCACAATGTAGTAGATATAAATTATCGGCGTATTGTGGACGGCAAGACGGATTATGCCCAGATTCATTGCGTGCGGGTGAATAATAATGGTGGCGAGCCTAATATCGTTATGGCTTTCCGTAGTATAGATGAGATTGTCCGCAAGGAACGGGCCCATCTGGAGGAAAAGGAATTCCTCACCCGTAAGAGCCGTATCGACGGTTTGACCGGTCTTTTGAACAAGGAGACCTTTACCCGGGATACCACGGATTATCTGGAGACTTCCAGTGCCAAGAACGCAGCATTTATATTCCTGGATGTGGATCATTTCAAATCTATCAATGATACCTTTGGTCACTCCACCGGCGACCGGCTCATCAAGGATGTGGCAGACAAGATACAGGTGGTTTTTGCCAATTGTGACCTGGTGGGACGATTTGGCGGGGATGAATTTTGCGTGCTGGTGAAAAATATACCAAAGGCTACGCTGAAGGAAAAACTGGAATGGGCATTGCAAAAGTTACAGTGTAGATATCAGACAGCGGAAGGGGAAATCTGTGTTACTGCCAGTATCGGGTGTGCTTACTGTATTACTGAACATGCGGAATATCAGGCCATGTTGGACCTGGCAGATGAAGCGCTGTATGATGCCAAAGAGGGCGGACGCAATCAATATGTAATGAAGATATACCGCTAATCAGAGTGAAAAATAGCTTGTGTTTTTGTAATCCCCATGCTATACTTTTGATTCGGTTGAAAGATGATTGGAGAAATCATTACCACTGTAATGATTTCTCTTTTTTTATAGTGATAAGGAGATTTGTGTGAGTTATTATTTGGAAGATGTATTAACAGAGCAGGAAAAATTGGAGCGTGAATTGGAGGAGATGGAGTCCGGCAGTATCGCACAGATAGAGCATTTGTTGGACAATCGGATTTTGCGGGCCATTAAGGATATGGGATTTGAAAAACTGTCCCCCATTCAGGAGGAGGCCATTCCCTAGTTGTTGGAGGGAGAGGATATTATCGGTCAGGCCCAGACCGGTACCGGTAAGACAGCAGCCTTTGGTATCCCTGTGATTCAAAAGGTAAATCCGGATTTGCGAAAGCTACAGAGCATCATTCTCTGCCCCACCCGTGAACTGGCTATTCAGGCAGCAGAGGAACTACGCAAGCTGGCGAAGTATATGCATGGTATTAAGATTCTGCCCATTTATGGTGGTCAGGAGATTGGCAAGCAGATTAGCGCCCTGCGGGGAGTGCAGATTATTGTGGGTACTCCCGGCCGTGTGATGGACCATATGCGTCGTCATACCATCAAACTGGAGCATGTAAATATGGTGGTGCTGGATGAGGCAGATGAAATGCTGAACATGGGTTTCCGTGAGGATATGGAGCTGATTTTGGGGCAGATTCCGGGAGAACATCAGACAGCTTTGTTTTCGGCTACTATGCCCCAACCTATTTTGGATATTACTCACAAATTTCAAAGGGATGCACAGCTCATTAAGGTGGCCGCAAAGGAATTGACCATTCCACTGGTATCCCAGAAGTTTTATCGTATTAAAAATACGGACAAGGATGCGGCCTGTGTACGTTTGCTGGAGTATTACCAGCCCAAGCTGTGCCTGATTTTCTGTAACACCAAGACCAAGGTGGACGAAGTGGCTGAAATGCTGAAAAAGCAGGGCTTTCAGGCTGAAGGGCTTCATGGAGATATGAGCCAGCACCAGAGGGATGTGGCCATGAACCGTTTCCGTAACGGCAGCACTTCTATCCTTATTGCTACAGATGTGGCAGCCAGAGGTATTGATGTGGATGATGTGGAGGCGGTAATCAATTATGATGTGCCCCAGGATATTGAATACTATGTGCATCGTATCGGTCGAACCGGCCGTGCAGGCAGAACGGGACGTTCTTTTACCTTTGTAAATGCCAGAGAGGTATATCGTATCCGTGAAATAGAGAAACTATGTAATACCCGCATCAAAGAAAAGAAGATGCCCGGAGCAGCTAAGGTCATGAATGCCAAGGCAGAAAAATATTTGGACCAGGCATGGGAACTCCATGAGCATGAGGATATGGAGCTGATGAAGTCTATTTTGCAAAAGAAAATGGATGAGCAGGGCATGGATGCTTTGGAGTTGGCAGCAACTATGCTAAAATATCAGGTGGGCGACATGGGCGAAGAGATAGCCGCGGATGAATATACCGGTCGCGGAAGAGATGGACGTGGTCGTGATAGTAGAGGCTTTGGCCGTTCCTTTGGTCGCGGAGAAGAGCGTCGCGGTGGCAGAGGTCGTGGTACAGGTGAGGAAGGCAGAGGCCGCAGAAGCAGCTATGGAGATGACAGACGTCGTGGCGGATATGGAGAAGGTGGCGGTGAGAAGAACCGTCGTAGAGGCAAAGCCGGTGAAAGTAGCTATGAGCGTCAGGGACGCAGTAGCAGAGATGGCGGCAAAGGGCGTCGTTTTGGTGACAAAGAAGGCAGAAAGAAATAATAGTAAGAAATGTATAAGTCGTGTGAGAACGGTTGAAGGGATGGTGTAAGAATGAGAGTAGGTATGGGTTATGATGTGCATAGACTGGTAGAAGGCCGTGATTTGATTGTCGGTGGTGTGAAGATCCCTTATGAAAAGGGACTTTTGGGACATTCTGATGCGGATGTACTGTTACATGCCATTTCAGATGCTCTTTTAGGGGCGGCAGCACTGGGAGATATTGGTAAGCATTTTCCGGACAGTGACCCGGCTTATAAGGGTATTTCTTCCCTGTTGTTGCTTCAAAAGGTGGGACAGCTGCTGGAGGAGAAGGGCTATCTCATTGAGAATATCGACTCCACCATTATTGCCCAGGCCCCTAAGATGCGCCCCTTTATTGATACCATGCGTGAAAATATAGCAAAGGCCCTGCATATTTCTGCGGACCAGGTGAATGTAAAGGCGACCACCGAGGAGGGCCTTGGCTTTACAGGTACGGGTGAGGGTATTTCCTCCCAGGCCATTTGTATGTTGACCAGTCCCTTTGATTTGGGTTCCTTTACCATACAGGAGGGTTGTGGCGGCTGTAGCGGTTGTCATGCACAGTAATCAAAGGTGGCTTTGATAGGGAAAATTTGCGAAACCATTGACAAAAATCAATTTTTTGCATATTCTAAAGTGGAATAAAAATATTTTAAAGGCCTAGAACAGGAAGAGTACTTTTCCGGAATGGAATCAGAGAGAAGCTGCATATGGTGTGAGCAGTTTTATCCGGAGGAAGAGGAAGTGCACCTGGGAGCCGGTCCGGGGAAAGGAGTATCCGGACACGTGGGCGCGCGTTAAGCGTTTGAGTGAAAGACTGATGGGCAAAGAGATGCCTGCAGTAGTCTTTTAATAGAGTGGAACCGCGGATAAATTCGTCTCTAAGTACGAGTTTATCCGCTTTGTTGTATTATGGAGGATATTATGGGATTCATCAAATTGGTGAAAGAAGAATTTAAGCTGATACAGGAACGTGACCCGGCCATTCATTCCGCTTGGGAGGTACTATTGTATCCCAGCTTTAAGGTCATGTTGCACTATCGCCTGGCTCATTCCTTATACAATAAGAAGTTATATTTTCTGGCCAGATATGTATCTCAGAGAGGGGTGCGCAAGACCGGTATCGAGATTCATCCCGGTGCACAGATAGGGAAAGGCTTCTTTATTGACCATGGAAATGGTGTAATCATTGGTGAGACTACCATCATCGGAGACAATGTAACTCTGTATCAGGGAGTGACCCTTGGTGGTACCGGAAAGGAACACGGAAAGCGTCATCCTACCGTGGGAAATAATGTAATGATCAGTGCGGGAGCTAAGGTGCTGGGTTCCTTTACCATAGGAGATAATTCCAAAATCGGTGCCGGAAGTGTGGTGCTCAGCGAGGTACCTCCCAATTCTACGGTGGTGGGTGTGCCCGGCCGGGTGGTAAAGCGCAATAATGTGTCTGTACCGCCCCAGGAGACTTTGAACCAGACGGATTTGCCGGACCTTGTAATGGATGAGATTAACAATCTGAAAAACAGTAACAAACTATTGGCTGAGAAATTGTTGGAATTAGAGAAAGAATTAAAGGAACAAAACGGAAACGGAGAGGAGAAGTGAGGATGAAACTGTTTAATACCCTGACCAAGAATGTAGAGGAATTTGTGCCCAATGTGGAGGGCAAGGTAAATATGTACACCTGCGGACCTACCGTATATCATTTTGCACATATCGGTAATCTGCGCAGTTATATTATGGAGGATGTATTGGAAAAGACCCTCCGCTATGCAGGATACGATGTGAAGCGTGTTATGAATATCACGGATGTGGGACATTTGTCCTCCGATGCGGACACAGGAGAAGATAAGATGCTGAAGGGGGCCAAGAGAGAGCACAAGACCGTCATGGAAATCGCACAGTTCTATACGGATGCATTTTTTTCTGATTGTGCCAAACTGAATATTAAGACTCCCGATGTGGTGGAGCCTGCCACCAATTGTATTGATGAATTCATCCATATGATTGAGGTGTTGTTGGAAAAGGGCTATGCATACCGGGCAAGTGAGAATATTTACTTTGATACCTCCAAGCTGGAGTCCTATTATGTGTTTGGTAATCAGTCCGAGGAGGAATTGATGGTAGGCGTCCGTGAGGATGTAACTGAGGATGAAAATAAAAAGAACAAGAATGACTTCGTATTGTGGTTTACCAAGTCCAAATTTGAGGATCAGGCATTGAAGTGGGATAGCCCCTGGGGCGTAGGATACCCCGGCTGGCATATTGAATGCTCCTGCATCAGTATGAAGCATTTGGGCGAATATATGGATATTCACTGCGGCGGTATTGACAACATGTTCCCCCACCACACCAATGAAATCGCTCAGAGTGAAGCCTATCTGGGACATAAGTGGTGTAATTACTGGTTCCATGTACATCATTTAAATGACCAGTCCGGCAAGATGAGCAAGTCCAAAGGAGAGTTTTTGACCGTGTCTCTGCTGGAACAGAAGGGCTATGACCCTTTGGCATATAGATTGTTCTGCTTACAGTCTCATTACAGAAAACCGCTGGTATTTTCTTATGAAGCGCTGGACCAGGCAGCAGGTACCTATAAGAAGCTGAAAAAGCGTATTGCAGATTTGGATAAGGAAGGCCTGGTAGATGAAGCAGCAGTTGCTGACCACAAGGAGAAATTCGTAGAGGTAGTAGGCAATGATGTAAATACCTCCATGGGTATTACCCTGCTGTATGACGCACTGAAGGAGGAACTTAACGGTGCTACCAAGCGTGCTATCGTAAGCAGCTATGACGAGGTGCTGGGACTGAATCTGTTGGCAGAGGAAGAAACTGCAGCAAATGATGTGGACGCAGAATTGGAAGCATTTGTGATGGCCAAAATCGAAGAGCGTAAGGCAGCTAAGAAGGAAAAGAATTTTGCACTGGCTGATGCCATCCGTGATGAGCTTTTGGAAAAGGGCATTGCCATTAAGGATACACGAGAGGGTGTTGTATGGGAGAGAGTATAACTCTGTTAGAACAAATTAAGTCTACCTTTGATTGTAAGGAGCAGGATGTAAGGGCCTATTCGCCCCTGGCGCTGGCTTATATCGGTGATGGTATCTATGATTTGATTATCCGCAGTGTAGTGGTGGAGCGGGGTAACTGTTCTGCCAACCTGCTACATAAAAAGACTACCCGCTATGTCAGT
>JAFUKK010000250.1 GCA_017473665.1 Lachnospiraceae bacterium | reverse complement strand
GGCTTACCTGAATAAATGGTACATCCCAAATCAAATGCCATTTTCACATTCTTTTCTTCATTTAATGCAGTAGCCATGATTACCTTGACAGCTGCATCTCCCGTGATATTACGCTCCTTTTCGATATTGCGGATACCCTTTAATGCCTGATAACCATCCATCACCGGCATCATGATGTCCAACACCACCAGGTCATAAGGATCCTCATCCTCCAACGCCATCATAAACGCATCCACTGCTTCCATACCATCTACAGTCACATCGCACTCACCATATTTGGATAGGAAATTCATCATAAATTTTCTTGTTACAAAATCATCCTCAGCCAATAAAATCTTCATATTTACACTCCTTTACGATTTTTTATCAGGGTATAAGTCTTCCTTGCAATATCCGTCAGTTTTTCCTGGTACTGCACTGCTCCCATATCATAGGCCACCTTGGGCATACCATAGATAACACAGGTGGATTCATCCTGTCCGATGGTGGATGCCCCCGCATTACGCATGGCCAAAAGTCCCTTGGCACCATCACCGCCCATGCCGGTAAGCAAAATACCAATAGCCTTATTTCCCGCCGCCTTGGCCACCGAATCAAACAACACATCCACCGAAGGACAATGTCCGCTGACCCGTTCTCCCGGCTTGATCTCCAAATGATATCCGTCCGTTCTTCTGACCACTCTGGTCTGCCTGTCTCCGGAGGGAGCAATCAACACCTGACCCGGCAACACCCTATCACCGTCCTGTGCTTCCTTTACCCGCACCCTGCAATGATGATCCAGCCTCATGGCATACATACCTGTAAAGCCTGCCGGCATATGCTGTACTACTACCACCCCCGGTATATCCGGTCCGAATTCCTTTAATACAGTGGTGGTGGCTTCCGGTCCGCCGGTGGAAGCGCCGATTGCGATAATCTGTTCCTCCCGTTCCGAAAGAGGCTCCTCCTTCCGATATAAGGCCATCTTTTTAATATTGCCCATCTTTGCCATAGAGGCAATTTTAATCTTTACGGGCAATTCTGTTTTCAAAAAATACTCCAGCTGTTCCTGCCTGCTGACCACAGGCTTTGCCACAAAATCCACCGCACCTGCCTGTAATGCATCGAACACCTTGTCACTTAAGGAACTAATGACCACCGTTGGAATCGGATACTGAGGCATCAGTTTCTGTAAAAACTCAATACCACTCATTTTGGGCAACTCTATATCCAAAGTCATCACATCCGGTTGATAAGCCATGATGGCATCCCTGGCCTCATAGGGGTCCCGGGCTACCGCCACTACCTCCAGGGCCGGGTCCTCATTTAGACACTGCACCAGCACCTTGCTGAATACCAGGGAGTCCTCCACTACCAATACTCTTATCTTACGCACATCTATCTCTCCTGTATTTCCTGTTTTGATTATAATCAGAGCCCTTAATGCAGCTGTCTGGCTATCTTTCTGCAAATCCCAAATAATTTTTCATTGAACTTTATCCCCACATCCCCCTGGAGAATGGCCAGGGCTTCCTCTCCTGTGTAGGCTTCACGATAAATTCTGGCCTCAGTAAGTGCACAATAAGCACTGACCAGGGATACGATCTGGGCTGCCAACGGAATTTGGTCACCCTCCTTACCTGCAGGGTATCCGGAACCATTCCAATTTTCATGATGATTCTGGGCAATTTCCACAGACATCTTCATATACTCATTGTAATCACCGGAATTAGCAATATCCTGTAGCAATTGGGCACCAAAGGTAGTATGGGTATGCATAATCTCCCACTCCCGCGGGCTCAGTGCCCCCTCTTTTTGTAATATCTCCATGGGCACCACCACATTACCCACATCACACAACGGAGCCGCCAGTTCAATCGTATCAATATAGGAATCAGAAATCTCTTTTCCGTATTCATTGGAAAGCTGCATAGCCTGAGCCAGCATCCGGCAATTATACGCCAGTCGCTCCATATGCTTTTCCGCATAACCGGAATTTTTACGCACCACATTGGCCAGTCCGTACAGCACCCTCTTCTTCTCAGACTCAATCTGCGTAAGCTGCTTGGACAAAGAAGCCGTCAGCTTGCGGTTTTGCTCCCGCAGTTCACAATTTGACTCGTAAAAATGCAGGTGCATTCCCACCCGGGCCTTTACCACCTCCGGGATAAAAGGCTTGGTAATATAGTCCTCACATCCCAGTTCAAACCCTTTTACAATTGATTCCGTGGAATCATGGGCCGAAATAAATATGATGGGAACATCCCGCAGGGTAGGTGCACTCTTCACAACCTTACAAAAATCATATCCATCCATTTCCGGCATGGAGATATCCAAAAGCACCAACTGGGGCGGTTTCTCTGCAAAAGCCTTTAAGGCCTCCACTCCATTTTCCGCCATCATATAATCATATCCCATGTCTTCTATGATATTTCCCAGCAAAAAGCGGTTCATTTCCACATCATCCACTATCAGAATCAAGGGCTTTTTCTTACTATACATATCCATACAAATCACCACACAAAACTACGTTTCCAGCATCTTACCCAGCGCTTCATGGGCTGCCGTGATCTTTTCGTAGTTTTCCTTTTGTACCGCCATCTTTAGTTTCAATACGCCTGTTTTTATTTCCTTGGGCGCATTCTCTGTTAATTGTTTAATTATCTCCACAAACATTTCTGCCTTTTCCCAGTTTTCCATTTCCACGCTGAGAATCAGCATTGACATCCGCTTTTCTATCTCCTGCCTGTTTTTCTCCGTACCAAACTCTCCGCTATGGTCCTCTTCCTCATCCTGTTGAATCTTCCATGACTCTGCAATACTCCGGGCCTTCAGTAAAAAAGGACTGATTTGCTGTTCCAACGCCGGTGCCTCATCCTCTTCTCCCGGCAATTCCACCCATATAGAAAAGGAAAATATGGTACCTTTATGCAGTTCACTCTCCACACTGATGCTGCCACCCATCAGCTCTACCAGCTGCTTACAAATATTCAAACCCAGTCCGGTACCGCCAAATCGCCTGGATATGGAGGCATCCACCTGGGAAAAGCTCTTAAACAGCTTGTCCCGATCTCCCTGGTCAATGCCAATTCCGGTGTCGCTGACCATAAAGAACAATTCCGCCCGTTTACCCACCTGTGCGGTTTTCACCGCCTCTAGCGAAATCTTTCCCAGAGAAGTAAACTTACAAGCATTGGATAAAAGATTGTTCAGTATCTGTACGATACGTAATTCATCCCCCACTACACATTCGGGAATCTCCGGGGATACAGTAACAAAAAAATCTAATCCCTTCTCGGTAATCTTGCTGATATGATTGGCCCTGACATAGTCAATCATACTTCGAAACTCAAACTGCCGGGGCTCCAAAGTAAACTTGCCTGCCTCCAGTTTAGAAAAGTCCAGGATATTATTGATGATACCGTTCATATCCTTACAGCTGCGCTCTATCATACGCAGTTTTCGCAGCTTGGCCTCCTCCTTCTCTCCCGAAATCAACTCCAGCACATTGCCCAGAATACCGTTTACCGGTGTCCGGAGCTCATGGGTAATATTCGCCACAAATTCGGACTTTATGGTATTGGCCGCAGCTGCTTTTTTCTCCACCTCGGCCAGTTCCTTTTCCAGAAACTCCTGATTATTTACATCACGGACATAACAAATATAGTAATCCGGATTTTCCGTATCCGGTAGTATCCTCACATCTGCACGAAAACAGGTACGGTTTTTACGATAGGCCATCAGATTCAACAGTTGCCCACACAGATTGGCTGTAGTATGAATTCCCTCTTCATCTGTAAAAGCACCCGGAAATATCTCACTGATATGTACGCCGTCAATGGCATCACCATACGCCAATTCGTCCTTGGCTGCTCTATTACCATGACAAATCCTTCCGCTCTTATCAAAAACAACTATTAATTCCAATGCATTTTCCATAAATGCATCTATCCATGCAAATTTATTCAAAAGTATCACCTCCCGGCTTTTATAGGAAGCACTTATTCTTATGCACAAAAAAAGTAGCTCCGCGTATCCGTCTGCTACTTTTACATGCTATCAATGCGTCGAATTACAGTACAGACCTCTACGTATTTTTCGTTTAAGAGCATTAATTCCTCTGTTAGTCTTTGCTGATCTACCTCATACTCTTCCCTGTCACGAAGCAACTCTGTAATCTCGCTTACATGGCTATATAATGATTGTATCCCCAAATTGGCTACCACGCCCTTTAATGTGTGGGCATTACGGAAAGCCATCTTATAATCCCTTTTGTCTATGTTTTCTACCATCTGTGAATAATTAGCATCCTCAGGAAACTTCTTTAAGAACTTTACCATCATATCCTGCTTATTCATAAAACGATGTAAGGTATCTTCATACTCAATACCACACGCCTTAATGTCATTAATCATTTTTTCATCCATATAGTCCCACCCAAATTCCGGTCTCTATATTGTCGCAAAACACTTGCAACTATTAGAATTATATCAAATTTTCGGATTTTTTCAAGCATTTAGTACTAATTGTTATTTCAATTAGTACTAAATAACCATGTTATTCGGGCGTTTGCCCCTATGTACCGATAAAGAGTGCAAAAATTTCCGGCGTATGTTATAATATAGAAGATGTTAGCATCTTACATCAGATGCATTCCCATTTACCAAAGGCAACCGTCAGCTGATATAACAGCGGAATGTGAGGAACTATGGAATTTATAAAATATATCTGTCCCATTATTCTATTTACTTGTAGCGTTCTGGCCTTCTTTTTTTCTGCTCTTGTCATATGGTCCCCGGGCCGTAAGGAAACAGAAAACCGTCTGCTGGCTGCCCTCTGCCTGGGCAGTGCCATATGGAGTGTAGGCTTCGGCGCCCTTTTTTTGCAGACCGACCCGGAAATCGCTTATCGTTGCCGTGTAATCGGTATGATTGGTACCATTTTATATCTGATTACCGGCGTAGTACTGGTATGCTATCTGTCAGAAATCAAAAAAAGCATTGCACGTGTTATTAATGCTTTTGCTTCCACCGGCGTAGTAATATATTTTTTGACAGTAGAACGCAGTCAGACCATTTATCAGCTGGATACCATCGGCATGACCTACTCCTTCAAACCGGGTCTGGCTAATACCATTTATACCATATACAGTATTGTGATTGCCGTTTCCATTTTTGCGGTCAGTCTCTATATGTGTTTTTCCAAAATCCGCCGTATCCGGCATTTTGGCAAGATTTTTCTATTAATGGATGGTATTATTTTACTGGGTACTATTCTGGATACGGTTTTTCCTTTGTTGGGCATGTCTGCCATTCCGGGCAGTACCATTACCCAGTTCTGGGGAGCTATTGTAGTATTTGTGGCCATCCGGGCCAATAACCGTTCCAAAATCAACATCGGCAATATGTCCGAATATATCTATTATTCCCTATCCATTCCGGTACTGGTATATGACAGTACCCGCACATTGAAAATTGCCAACGATGCAGCAGCTGACTTCTTTAAGATCAAGCAGGAGACCCTTTCCCATGAAAATGTCCCCCTGGATTCCTTGTTTGAAGCAGAACCGGAAGCGTTGTTTCAATTCGAAGGCAGTAGCCAAAATATAGATGCGGTATTTCATGCCAAGCAGACCTATTGCAATCTGTCCATCAACAAAATTACGGACCGATATAATGACGTCATTGGATATATTATTATTGTTACGGACCTGTCCGAGCGCATGAAGACCATGCAAAAACTGGAAGAAGCCAAGCTGGAGGCAGAATCAGCCAACCGGGCCAAAACAGCCTTCCTGGCCAATATGTCCCATGAAATCCGTACTCCTATGAACGCTATTATGGGTTTTTCCGAGCTGATACTGAAAATGGATATTCCCGATACCGTTCATGAATATGTGTCCGATATCAGAAGTTCCAGCCAAAACCTGCTGGCTATCATCAATGACATCCTGGACATCTCCAAGCTGGACTCCGGTAAAATGGAACTGTCCTGTACCAATTACTTACCCCATACCCTGTTACAGGATGTATATCACATTATTGATGTGCAGGCCCGGAAAAAGGGACTTCATTTCCAGATGAATACAGACCCCCGTATCCCCAACGAACTATACGGCGATGTGGCACGTATCAGAGGTGTACTGATTAACATACTAAATAATGCCATTAAATATACCCAGGAAGGCAGCGTGCATTTCAACGTGCGCCTGCTGGATATGCAGCAGGACCATGCCTCGCTGGAATACACCATTACCGATACGGGCATCGGCATCAAGGAAAGCGCCCTGGAGCATCTGTTTGACAGCTTTGCCCGTTTCGATAGCAAAAAGAACAGCGATATTGAGGGCACCGGTCTGGGACTTTCTATAGTAAACGGTTACGTTAAACTCATGGGAGGTACCATTACCGTGGATAGTATCTATGGACGTGGCTCCACCTTTACTGTCATACTGAATCAACAAGTCATCGACCCTGCTCCCATGGTGTGTGCCCCCGCCAAGCCAGCCGTTTCGGCTGACAATATAGAGGACACCTTGAAAGTCATAGATACCAGAGTACTGGTAACAGATGATAATCAGATTAATCTGAAAGTCATTAAGAGTACCCTGGAGCACTATGGATTCCACGTAGACACTGCTGTCAGCGGACCTGAGGCTATCTCCCTGTGCGAGACTACTGACTACGATGTGATATTCATGGACCAAATGATGCCCCAAATGGACGGCATTGAAGCCATGGAGCATATTCGGGCTCTGTCAGACCACTATGCTCCCGGAGGTAAAGGCAAAATCATTGCACTGACTGCCAACGCCATCTCCGGAGTTCGCGGGGAGCTGATGGAAAAGGGATTCGATGAATATATGAGCAAGCCCATTGCCATGGATTTATTGGAACACATTATCCATAGCTTTGTACCAGCCTCCCGTATTATCTATGGCAAAACAGGCACTTCTGCGGATATTTTTGCACCGGTGATGCCCAAACTCACTACCACTTCTCTGACCCGGCTATTACCGGATATAGATGTGGCAGAGGGACTCTCCCATTGCAACGGTAAGCTGGAATTATATATGCGCATTTTGGAGATTGCCTTCCGCTCCGCAGAAAAACAATTAAATGATTTGCAGAGCTTTTACGATAGTCAAAACTACACCGACTATACCATTCACATCCACTCACTAAAGGGACAATTACTGAATATGGGGGCTGTTGCGTTGGGCAAGACCGCCCAGGAGCTGGAATACGCTGCCAGGGAAGGCAGATATGAAGTGCTTGCGATGCAACAGGATATGTTTGTGACGCAATATCGGGAGCTGATGTCCCACATCGGCATCGCCATTAATGCCTAAACGAGGCATCCCCTTTGCAGCTCTATGGATATATTATAAGGCTACCCTACCCACAAGCATGTGGGAACGGGTAGCCTTTCTCTATCATACAGATGCCTTTCCTGCATCAGCCCTTATTGCTCTCTGCCTCCAACCTTCTCAAATATGCAAAGGTATCATTTAATTTCTCCGTCAGCATCACCCCATCCTCTGCCACAGAGGTGGATTCTACCGTAACAGTTCCCTCATAGCCTACATTGGCCAAATGGTTAAATAATCGTGCAAAATCTATCTTACCTTCTCCGGGATGCAGACAATTCCGTAATGCCCCCCAATCCATGGACTCTCCAGCAAAATCACCGATGTGAATGTGCTTAATAGCACCTTGCCACATCCATGCATTTTCCTTCGACAAAAACTGATCCACCAATCCATGAAAAGCAGCAAAACGGATATCAAAGGTAAAGGTCACATCCGGATATTGTTTATAAAGGGCCACCATGTGCTTCAGGGGATTCTCCTGATTACAGGGCACATCCTCTATGGTCAACAGTAGTTCGTATTCTTCCGCAATTTTACGTAACCTCGCATATTCCTTTATATTTACGTCAATATTGCGGTCGGAGGGCATTCCTCCCCACAGATGAAGCACCAGCAGTTTCGCTCCCATCATCTGTGCCATACGGCAGTTGATGGTAAAATTCTCACGGGCCTGCTCCCTATCTCCTTCTTCATTGCGGCTAATCAACTCTCCAACACTCTTGTCCACATGAAAAGTAATGACGGAAATATCCATAGCTGCCACATCCGTAGCAATCTCTTCCCAATTTTCATACCAAACAGGATACATCATAAATTCAAACCCCTCACTGGTCAGTTCTCTCTCCGCCTGTTCCAACAATTTATAATTTCTCCCATTCCTGGATGTAATCAACGCCCCGGATGAGCATAAAAATCGTACCATAATACTTCCCTCCTATATATCTCCCATTTGCATATTGGGATAAGAATATC
>JAFUKK010000249.1 GCA_017473665.1 Lachnospiraceae bacterium | reverse complement strand
GTACGAAAGACGGATTCTGTCTGCAATCAACGCAATGAATTCCGAATTGGTAGGTTTTCCCTTTCCCGTATCAATGGTATAGCCAAACAAGCCATCCAGGGTCTCCATTTTTCCCCTGCTCCAGGCCACCTCAATAG
This sequence comes from Lachnospiraceae bacterium, assembly GCA_017473665.1. Lineage (GTDB taxonomy): Bacteria > Bacillota > Clostridia > Lachnospirales > Lachnospiraceae > Acetatifactor. Next base: position 3,356 of record JAFUKK010000249.1, on the reverse strand, counting down.
CATGCCTGATAGCTCTCTCCACTCTGCTGGAGGTAGTCTGGAATTTCTTGGCAATGGTAGGATATAAAATCTTGGTGATGGCACTAATCAAGGTCGGGTCCTCCACAGACATCATAATAGCCTCACGCAGATACTGATACCCCTTTATATGCGCAGGCACACCGATATCATGAATCATATTGGTTACATCCTGTTCCAGATCGTGCTCTTTTACCTCTGCCTTGACCACGCCCGTAGGCTGTGAGGCAGCCAAAAGCTCCTGCCGCTCCTTTTCGGAAGGTACTGTAATCATGATTTGAAACTCCTTATTGGTACTTAATAAATCTCCCAATATTCTGTATATTCTGTCATTATCCTTTGTAGCTGTGATGTTTAGCTGTTCCATGTTGTTACCTAATCCCTTTCCGTACCCTATCTTTTCCCGTACTTTTCTAAAAGTCCCGGAATTCCCCTTCTTTCGGGTACATTTTTCAGCTACATTAAAAAGATTCAACCGTTTTTGCGCGGGGCTTCTCCCTTACGCCAAAAACTACCAAAAGTTGCTCCCTTATTATAAAATTTATCCCCCCCGGTAGCAAGCCGAACCCATCGTAAGTTTTCGCGCTATTTTCTTCTTTTTTTCAAAGTACGGCACTTGTTCTCGGGATTTTTTTGTTATATACTAAAGGCGTTCTCCCTTTTTCGGGGATTCTCATCTTTCTCCCGAATGCCGGAGATTTATCAACCAAACGAGGAAAATGCTATGATTAAACAGGAATTATCAGAACTGAAAAAACTTTTCACCCAGCGCAATTGCTCCATCGACCGCATCTGCGGCTGCTATGTGGATGGCGAGAAAAATAAGAAAACTCTGTTTCGACAGGCTTTTCTCTCTCTCCCCGAGGAGGAAATGTTCAAATATTTTGAAATCTTACGGAAGTCCCTATCCGGTACTCCCGGAAAGAATGCACTGACCCTGGAATTCCCTCTGCAAAGCGAGGAAGAAGGCGGCACCCAGGAATTTTTACTTCGCCTGCGAGACAGCAAGCTGAAGGACGATGAACTGTTGGATGCATTCTATGATAAAATCATCCAAAGCTATGAATACGTGGGGAATTATCTGATTCTATTGATTCATGATGCCTATGATGTACCCGGTCGGGCCACCGACGGTATCGACATGGATGATGCTTCCGATGAAGTATATGAATACATTCTGGCATGCATCTGTCCCGTAAATCTGTCCAAACCCGGTCTTAGCTACAACGCTATGGAAAACGCCTTCCAGAACCGTATCCGGGACTGGGTAGTAGAGATGCCGGAACATGGTTTCTTATTCCCTGCCTTCAATGACCGCAGCAGTGATTTGCATAGCACCATGTACTACTCCAAGGATTGTGACGAGCTGAAGGAGACCTTTGTAGAAGAACTGTTAGGCTGTCCCTTACCCATGACTGCCGGTACCCAGAAGGAGACCTTCCAGGTACTGGTAGAGGAAACTCTGGGTGAAGACTGCGATATTGAAATCGTAAAAAACATTCACGAGCAGATCAATGAGCTCATTGCAGAGCACAGTGAAGACCCAGCTCCGCTGGTATTGGATAAAAATGAAGTAAAGACCATTTTTGCCAACAGCGGTGTAAATAACGAACGTATGGCAGAATTTGACCGTCACTACGATGAAACCGCCGGCGAACGTACCACTCTCCAGGTGAGCAACGTGGTGAACACCCGCAGTTTTGAAGTAAAGACTCCCGATGTGGTGATTAAAATCAATCCGGAGCGTACCGATTTGGTAGAAACCCGCAACATTAATGGCCGTGAATGTCTGGTCATTGCTCTGGACGGCAATGTGGAGGTCAACGGTATCGCTGTAAGAAACCATATCCCTACGGAAGAAGACTATTAATTTCATTACTATGAATCAGTGCCCCTTAGAACAGGCTTATACCGGACAAACCGGTGTTCCTCCTGTTCTAGGGGGCTATTTTATCATCTCCGACGACTCTTTTGATACAACGCATTGACCGCCGCTTCCCACTCCTCCTGACCGGATGGCTTACGCCCCTTTGCATATACACGGTAATTGTAATCACTGATATAGATATCCCCATCCAGCAATTGTAAAAAGTACAACACAAAGTCCTGTATGGTAGCTCCCTCAAAGCCTCCGTAAAAACCTCTCACATAATCATCTCCATTGATGGCAGTAATCAATCGCATACCACCATAGGGCGTATTGTATTTTATACAGCCTGCCACCCGGGACAAATCCAAGCCATTATGATATTTGGTGACATTTACACTATCATCATATTCATAATCTCCCAAATCAAATATGACATAATCCTTAACCTTGCTTACATTGACACCAAATTTACTCTTTTCATAATCTACCATCCCCTGATCCGACTGCACCCAATCCCGGATTTGTTTTCCGTCCGCTATGCAATCTGCATATTCATACCCCTTCATAAGCCTTACCCCCTGTCTGCCTTTTCAACCTCAGTTTTTGCATCGGAGAATCCCATCATCACTGCCGCCAATCCATCTCCGTAGCGTTCAAACATCAGAATCGGCACACCGAAGCTCTCCCTAACAATCAGCTCCGGCAGTTGTTCCTGCTCCTGTGTATTCACATGCAATTTGTAACGCACCTGACCGTCTGATAGATCCATCTCAAAATTGCCGTTTTTCAGTCCCCAGTTGGCTCTTGTAATAAATTCCATAGTCTCCTGACGTTCCTCGATTCCGGCATTCACTGGAGGATATGCCACCACGGTGTAACCCTTTTCCCCAAAAAGGAAGAAAATCTGGATATGTCCCAGCTTGGACTTTAATCCCATTCCCGTGCGAATGATTTCCTTCGAAGGATTATATTCATACTTCCATTCATCCTTTTCCAAATAATCTCTTACCTTCTCAATCATTAATTCCTTCTGCATAAAAGCCTCTCTTTCTGTCGCATCTGCGACCATCTGCCAAATTTGCTAAAACCCGATACTTCGTCGTTTCTTTTGTCCTCCCCCGGCAAGTTCACGAAATTCCCGTTCCTCCCGGGCAGCCCATAAGTCCTCCTTCTTTATTGTAAGTTCCGCTTCCTTGTTCATGTGTTTCCGATAAGCCGCCTTTCCCCAAATCCGTTCAAAGAAATTACGCACCATTCTGGCATTACTAAAGCTGTCACTTTGTAACAACTCATCCGGCAAATCCTCCAGGAAACGCTCCACCTCTGCAGGCAACTCCTGTTCATACTCAAATACCCCATCCATCATTTTGAAGAAAATCTCTTTCATCTCTTCCCGGGAATAATTAGGAAACTTTATCTGATGGGGAATCCGACTCTCCACACCGCTGTTCATTTCCATTAATTCCTG
>JAFUKK010000017.1 GCA_017473665.1 Lachnospiraceae bacterium | reverse complement strand
GGCGTGTATATTCCTTTGATTGTAGTAAACTGTATTATTCTTGGTAGAGCAGAGAGTTATGCCTATACCAATCCCCCAATCCCTTCTTTGTTTGATGGCTTGGGAATGGGACTGGGTTTCTCCTTTGCGCTTACCTGTATCGGTGCATTTCGTGAGCTTTTAGGAGCGGGTACCCTATTTGATTATGCCATTATGCCCGATTCTTTTGGACCTATCAATATCTTTATATTGGCTCCGGGAGCATTCTTTGTATTGGCTGCATTGACAGCTTTTCAGAATTATCTGAAGTTATCCCGTAAGAAGCAGGGCAAGCAGGTAGTGGAGCCTGTGGGCTGTGCGCATGACTGTATGAATTGTGGTGATTTGGGGTGTGGCCAGAGATTGTATGACGAAAGTGCTGCCACAATAGATTTGGAAAAGGAGGAGAAATAAATGGATACGGTAAAAGATTTATTGATTATTTTAATCAGCTCCTCTTTGGTCAGCAATGTAGTGCTGAGTCAGTTTTTGGGGTTATGTCCTTTCCTTGGAGTATCCAAAAAGACCAATACGGCTTTGGGTATGGGTACCGCTGTTATTTTTGTTATTACTCTGGCAAGTGCAGTGGCCGGAGTAATCTATAAATTTGTATTACAGAGATTTCATATCGAATATCTACAGACTATCGTATTTATTTTAGTCATTGCGGCATTGGTGCAGTTTGTAGAAATGTTTTTGCGAAAAGCGCTTCCGGCACTGTATCAGGCTTTGGGTGTATATCTGCCCCTGATTACCACCAACTGCGCGGTACTGGGTGTGGCACTGACTAATGTACAGAAGGAATATGGTATTTTAGCAGGTATTGTTAACGGTTTTGCTACTGCGGCAGGTTTTACCATTGCTATAGTGATTTTGGCCGGTATCCGGGAGAAGATGGAGCATAACGATATACCCGAACCTTTCAAAGGTATGCCCCAGGTATTGTTAACTGCAGGTCTTATGGCCATTGCATTCTGTGGCTTTTCCGGTTTGTTGTAGGTAAGTACACCGGATGCAGATTGTGGAAAGGAAGGGTTAACGTATGAATTTGACAGGAATTATGACGGCTGCTGTTGTGGTAGGCGTGGTTGGTATATTTGTTGGTCTGTTTTTGGGTATTGCAGGCTTAAAGTTTAAGGTTGAAGTGGATGAAAAGGAAGAGGCTGTGTTAGCTGTATTGCCCGGTAATAACTGTGGTGGATGCGGATATGCAGGTTGTTCCGGATTGGCGGCAGCCATTGCCAAAGGAGAGGCTGATGTAAATGCCTGTCCCGTAGGAGGAGAATCAGTGGCGGCCCAAATCAGTACAATTATGGGGGTTGAGGCCCGGGCCGGGGTGAAACAGGTTGCTTTTGTACACTGTGTGGGTACTTGTGATAAGGCAAAGCAGGACTATGATTACTTTGGCGTACAGGATTGCAGTATGATGAGCTATGTACCTGCAGGTGGTCCCAAGAGTTGTAATAGTGGCTGCCTGGGATACGGCAGCTGTGTAAAGGCTTGTCCCTTTGATGCTATTCACGTAGTGGATGGTGTGGCAGTGGTAGATAAGGAGAAATGTAAGGCCTGCGGTAAATGTATCAGCAGTTGCCCTAAGCATTTAATTTCTTTGATACCTTATGAGGCTAAAGTAGAAGTGGCATGCAGCTCGGCGGATAAGGGCCCGGTGACCATGAAAGCATGTAGCACCGGCTGTATCGGTTGTGGTATTTGTGTGAAAAATTGTCCCAATGGTGCAGTCAAAGTAGAGGATTTTCATGCTATTATCGATCATGAGAAATGCACCGGTTGTGGCATCTGTGCGGAGAAGTGTCCCAAAAAGATTATTGTGGAAGTGTGATGAAGATGTTAGGAGCACTTACAGACAGCTATGAAAGGAGGAGAGCAAATGAGATTGCCTGAGGATTATGATGAGCCATCTAATTTGGGTACACCTGTAATGGGCGCAATTATTGCAGTGATCGTCTTTTTGGCTCTGATTTTTATAGTGGTAATGGTAGTAAATCGACAGGGAGACGGTGGGGATGCAAAGACATCCATAGAGACCGAACAGACCCAGGCACAGATTGGTACATCTTCCGGATACCCGGATACGGAACAGTTGATTAGCAATAGTACTTTGACACCGGATGATTTGGATTTTTGGGATAAATACCCTGAATCTACCGAGGATACCGAGCAATCGGAAGAAACCACAAAGGATGATACGGATGAAGAGGATATATATTCCGATGGTTATCATACCCTTGTGACTTACCGGGACGGTACCCAGGAGTGGATAGCTATTAATAGTGATATTGCGGTTAATACCTATGAGCCTACCAATATGATTCGTAGTGGTAATATCATGAAATATTTTGTGAATGATAAAGAAGTGTCCTATGTGGGCGTCAATCTATCAGAGAATCAAACGGAGGTGGATTATGAGGCCCTAAAGGATGCAGGCGTGGATTACTGCATGATACGTGTGGGCGTGAGAGGGTATAGTACCGGACAATTGGTGGAGGATAAGCAATTTAAGACCCATATGGATGGTGCGATTGCTGCCGGATTGGATGTGGGTGTGTATTTTGTGTCCCAGGCTATCAGTACCCAGGAAGCGCAGATAGAGGCTGCCAAGGTGATAGAGATGCTAAAGGATTATTCTCTGGATTATCCTGTAGCTTATGATATGGGATATGTGATAAACGACACCGGCAGAACTGATGATTTGACCAAGAGTCAACGAACAAAAATTGCAGAAGCATTTCTGCGGGATATCCGTACGGCAGGTTATAAGACCTTGCTGTGTGCTGATAAAACATGGTTGCTTACAGAGTTAAATCTGCTTCGTTTGTCCGGTCATGAGGTGTGGCTGGATGAACCCGGAGATATCCCTGATTATCCATACAAGTATACCATGTGGAAGTATAGTGACAGTGTGTCCATCGACGGCATTTCAGGATATGCTGAGATGAGTATCAGCTTTATAGATTATTCGGAGAAGTAGAATAAGCCGGACATTTGTCCGGCTTTACTATTGTTTGAAGAAAACGGAAGATGCTACGAGGGATGGTAATCTGATAGCTTAGGAGAAATTTTTACTTTGGTATAGATATCAGCATACTCTCTGGGGGAGATGCCCTCAATATAGTTGGGGGTAAAGGATTTGGTTACACCATTGCGTTTCAGAATATCAATAGCTTTGTTGTAAGCAATGGCAGCTTCCCATTCCTGTGTGTAACGTCCTACCAGATAATTACCGTTTAAATGGATACGTACGGTATAGATATATTTTCCCTTTTGCTGTTCCAGGGTAACACCATGAAAGGTGTTGAGTATTTCCAGATTTTCCCGTCGGAAATCTGTTGGGTCTTGATTTAGAAAGCGGAAATCTTTTCCGGGCACAGCGTAATTTTTGATACCAAAGCGGGAGGCAATATTTACCTGCATACCATAGTCGGCTACGAAATAATGAGTTCCCCGGCACATTATTTTATGGGAAGCGAAATAGAATAAATCATCCATATCGAATTTTAATACATGGGTGGGAGACAAGTAGTAATAAAACATTTTTTGGCCCACATAAATAGGAGTACCAAAATAAATATTGTTATCCCGGAAATTTAGTAAAATAACCCATTTTTCAAATAGGAGCCTTGCATTAGAACGATAGTCCATGAGAGAAGTCTGTGAGTTTAGCAGTTGCAGACCTTCCAAATAGGCCTCGTGGGCGGATACAGCAGAGGGATAGCTTCCCAGACTGATATGCTTGTTGCGATAAGTCAGAGAGGCACGATAATAGATACTACCATTTTTTTTGGTAGCCTGATATACGCCATCGTAATGCAGTTGGTCTTGGTCCGAATGCTGTATCCCGGGCATGGGTGTGTGCCTCCCCTTTGTAGTGTCCTTTGAGTGGGTCAATCATATGAGGGTAAATGTCCGACCACTTAATCTTTGTGCATAGTATACCATAAAACTGCAATTTGGGACAATACTTTAGTGTTTTAAAGTGTTGCGTGTCTACTTTTTTTATGCTATAATGTTACAAATTTGCGATTAGATGACAGTAATGTTAGGAGGAGCATTATGCAAGTATTATATAACAGTACCAGAAGTACCGGTGATGCAGTGACCGCATCCCAGGCGATTTTAAAAGGACTTTCCGATGACGGCGGTTTATTCGTGCCCGATCATATTCCTGCTCTGGATAAGAGCCTGGAGGAGCTTTCTCAGATGAGCTATCAGGAAGTGGCTTACGAAGTAATGAAGCTGCTTTTAACTGATTTCACAGAGGAAGAATTAAAGAAATGTATTAACAGTGCTTATGATTCCAAGTTTGATACTGAGGAGATTGCTCCTTTGGTAGAGGCTGAAGGTGCATACTATCTGGAGCTGTTCCATGGTTCCACCATTGCATTTAAGGATATGGCATTATCCATTCTGCCTCATTTGATGATTACTTCTGCCAGAAAGAACAATATGCAGGATGAAATTGTAATCCTCACTGCTACCTCCGGTGATACCGGTAAGGCTGCATTGGCAGGCTTTGCAGGTGTAGAGGGTACCAGAATCATTGTATTCTATCCCAAGAACGGTGTCAGCCCCATTCAGGAGAAGCAGATGATTACCCAGAAGGGTGACAATACTTTGGTTGTAGGTATCTATGGTAACTTTGATGATGCCCAGACCGGTGTAAAGCAGATTTTCTCCGACAAGGAGCTGGCTAAAGAAATGGCAGAGAAGGGCTTCCAGTTCTCCTCCGCAAACTCCATTAATATCGGCCGTCTGGTGCCTCAGATTTGTTATTATGTATATGCATATGCAAAATTATTGAAGGAAGAGAAGATTACTGCAGGTGAGACCATCAATGTGGTAGTTCCTACCGGTAACTTCGGTAATATCTTAGCAGCCTTTTATGCAAAGAACATGGGTCTGCCCATCGGCAAGCTGATTTGTGCATCCAATGACAATAAGGTACTGTATGACTTCTTCAGCACCGGTACCTATGATAAGAACAGAGAGTTTATGCTCACCAGTTCTCCCTCCATGGATATTTTGATTTCCAGCAACTTAGAGAGATTAATTTATCGTATTGCAGGAAATGATGCTGCTAAGTATTAAGAATTGATGACTGCACTTTCCGGTCAGGGCAAGTATGAGATTACCGATGATATGAAGGCCCAGTTGGCTGATTTCTATGGTAATTATGCTACCGAACAGGAGACGGCTGATATCATCAAGGCTATCTATGAGGATTGTGGTTATGTGATTGATACCCATACTGCTGTGGCAGCTGCTGTATACAAGAAATATCAGCAGGAGACCGGTGACAATACCAAGACTGTGATTGCATCTACTGCAAGTCCCTTCAAGTTTACCAGAAGTGTAATGAATGCCATTGATGCAAAGTATGATGCTATGAGTGATTTTGAATTGGTGGATGAATTGTCTAAGCTGGCAAATGTAAAGGTACCTAATGCCATTGAGGAGATTCGTACCGCACCCGTACTCCATGACAAGCAGTGCGAAGTAAATGAAATGAAGCAGGTAGTGAGAGACTTCCTGAATATGTAATATGAGGGACAATGTGGGTTCGGTACCGGCATTGTCCTTTCTTTAAAGTTTACTGATTTTATAAGTGTTTTAATAGTATTTATTTGCCCGGGCCTAGGTATGTATATTTTATATCCCACAGCGGGAGTGTGTCCGAAGAGGATATAACCAGTAGCGTCGGATATCATTAGCGGATAAATTGCCAGGGTAGCAGAAGGAGGAATAGAAATGACAGCAGCAGAGATGTTAAAAAAAGTAGATCATACCCAGTTAAAGGCTTTTGCCACCTGGGAGGATATTCAGGTGTTATGTGAGGAGGCCATTACCTACGGTACTGCCAGTGTATGTGTGCCTCCTTCCTATATTAAAAAAATCTATGATACCTATGGGAAAAAGATAAATATTTGTACTGTGGTAGGTTTCCCTTTGGGTTACAGTGTTACGGAAGCAAAAGTGGCTGAAGTAGAGCGGGCTCTGGCTGATGGATGTAATGAGATTGATATGGTAGTGAATATTGCTGATGTAAAAAACGGAAACTTTGACAATGTGGAAGAGGAGATTCGTACCCTTAAAAAGGCTTGTGGAGAACATATTTTAAAAGTAATCATTGAGACCTGTTATCTTACAGAAGCTGAGAAGATTGCCATGTGTAAGGCAGTAACCAATGCCGGAGCGGACTATATTAAAACCTCTACCGGATTTGGTACAGGAGGGGCTACCAAAGAGGATATTGAATTGTTCAAGGCACATATCGGCCGGAATGTAAAGATGAAAGCAGCCGGTGGTGTGTCCACGCTGGAAGATTTGGAGATGTTTATTGAGCTTGGATGTGACCGAATCGGTACCTCCAGAGCAGTTGGGCTTCTTAAGGGAGAAGTGACTCAGGGATATTAAGTATAATCAGGCAGTGTTTGATTGAAGTTTTGCCTTAGGAGTAGTATATGATTCAGGAAAGATTACAGGCCCTGCGGGACTTGATGCAGAAAGAGGGAATAGACTATTATTTGATTCCCACTGCAGATTACCATAATTCAGAATATGTCAGTGATTATTTTAAGGTGCGACAGTATTTCTCGGGTTTCACCGGCTCCAACGGCTCCCTGCTGGTGTGGCAGGAGGGAGCAGGCCTATGGACGGACGGAAGATATTTCATTCAGGCGGAGTTAGAACTTGCCGGTTCCGGAATTACTTTGTTTAAAATGGGAGAAGAAAATGTGCCTACTATTACTGCCTATCTGGAACAGTACATGCGGACCGGAATGACTCTGGGATTTGATGGCAGGGTGGTAACTGCCCGGGATGGCAGAAAACTGCAGGAACAGCTTTCTCATAAACAAATACGTTTTTCTTTCGAACAAGATATGAGTAAGGGTATCTGGGATGACAGACCGGCCTTTCCCCATGGTAATATCCATGTGCTCCCCATATCTCTGACAGGTAAAAATACCCGGGAGAAAATACAGCAGGTGCGGGAACAGATGCAGCGGGAGCAGGTGGAGGCACTTTTTTTGACCAAGTTGGATGATATTATGTGGCTTTTCAACATCAGAGGTTGTGATGTGGAATGTAATCCGTTGGCTATGAGTTATTGTTATCTTGCCCATGATGAGGCTGTGCTATTTTTAATGCCGGAGGCACTTGGCGATGAAGAGGAAGCGTATTTTCATGAAAATCATGTGAAGGTATGTGACTACCGGAATGTGACAGAGTATTTGAAGGAGCTGACCGGAGGAAAAAGAGTCTGGTTGGATACCTTGTATTGTAATTATACGTTATACTGTCTGCTTGAGAGCAAGATGAGCATATTGGATAAAAGAAATCCTACGGAAGGCTTGAAAGCAGTGAAAAATCCGGTGGAATTGTCCCGGATGAGGGAGATTTACTTAAAAGACAGTGTAGCAGTGACCAAATTTATATACTGGTTAAAAAAGAATATTGGTAAGGAGAGAATTACGGAAGTATCTGCGGCAGATTTTTTGGAGCAATGCAGACATAATGTGCCGGAGTTTTGCGGTTTATCTTTTCCAACCATTGCAGGATACAATGCTAATGGGGCTATGATGCATTATGAGGCTACCCCTGAAAAGCATGCGGTATTAAAACCCG
>JAFUKK010000248.1 GCA_017473665.1 Lachnospiraceae bacterium | reverse complement strand
GAGGTCCATCAGAAATGGCTGAAGGTGGTACAAAAGTTTGTCACTGCCAAGCATGTAAACCTGCTGAAATTCAACGGCCTTTGCCGCAGGATTATTGAAGACTTTGACCGTATTCCTCTTAGAGATATTAAAAAACCCCGGGTAGGTGTGGTAGGTGAGATTTTGGTAAAATTCTCTCCTGCCGGTAATAACCACCTGGTAGAGCTTTTGGAGGCCGAAGGTGCTGAAGCTGTAGTACCTGACCTACTGGACTTCCTGCTGTACTGCTTCCAGAACCAGATTTACAAGGCAGAGCATCTTGGCACCAGTAAAAAGGCTGCCCGTAGCTGTGCACTGGGCATCTGGGCACTGGAGAATATCGCCAGAGGAGCTGCTGTGAAAGCATATAAGAAGAGTAAGCACTTCACTCCTCCCATTCCTATTAAGGAAATTGTGAAAATGGCAGAGCCCATCGTATCCATTGGTAACCAGACCGGTGAGGGATGGTTCTTAACCGGTGAAATGGTAGAGCTGATTCATGACAATGTACCCAATATCGTATGTACCCAGCCTTTTGCCTGCCTGCCCAACCATGTGGTAGGTAAGGGTGTTATCAAGGCACTGCGCAAGGCTTATCCTGAGTCCAATATCGTAGCCATCGACTATGATCCCGGTGCCAGTGAGGTGAATCAGCTGAACCGTATTAAACTGATGCTGTCCACTGCTCATAAAAAAATAGAGAATTAACTTCCATGAACCCCATATGTGCTACCACATTTGGGGTTCTTTATAAGTCCATAATGTGGTACACTTTATTACAGATTGTCAAAAGGAGTCCTCATATGTCTCAAAAAAATATTTTGCTTATAGATGATGACAAGGATTTATCTCTTGTTATTTCTGACATACTGGAAAGCTATGGTTATGGAGTGTCTCTTGCCGTCAACAGAAAAGAGGCCCTTTCTCTGCTTTCACAGCACATTTTTCATCTGATTATACTGGACATTAATCTTCCTGATACTATTGGCTTTGACCTGTGTAAAGAACTTCGGGAGAAGTCAACTGTACCGATTATTTTTGCCAGTGCCCGTACCAGTGAAACTGACCGTATCACCGGCTTTGAAATTGGCGGAGATGATTATTTACCCAAACCGTACTCCATGCAGGAACTTTTAGTACGTGTAAATGCTCTGATACGTCGTACCTATGACTTTACAACCAAAGAGCAGCTAATTACTTTTGGAGACATCTCTGTCAATCTCACCACACGGACAGTTCTCAAAGACAATCAGCCCGTTTCTCTTTCCTTAAGGGAATTTGACCTGTTGGCTTACCTGTGCCGTCATAAAAACAAGGCTGTTCCAAAAGAAAAAATACTATCCGATGTATGGGGCACCTATGCACCGGTGGAGCCATCCACTCTTACGGTACATATCCGGTGGCTTCGGGAAAAGCTGGAAAAAGACCCGGCCCATCCTCTATACATCAAAACCATATTTAAAGTCGGTTATTTGCTGGAGGTTCCCAGATGAAACGTAAAGTACTATCTATTACCCTGCTGTTCTCCCTACTCCTTCTGGTCATTACCGGTTGCTTTCTCTTATATCTGTGGCAACCGACCCAAGCCCAAAACAGAGAACATATTTTGACGCTCAACGAAATCGAGCAACTGGCCCTATCCGGGAATTTGGAACAAATGTCCCAAAAAGTGTCCTCCCTACAGGATACTCTGCGCAATTCCCAGGACAACTGTCGCGAAATTTCCTATTATCTTATTAGCGGTGGTGTATGCATTCTATGTCTTTTGACAACATTTACTTATATCTATCAGACCATTCTGCGGCCTTTTGACAAATTAAAGACTTTTGCGCAGCAAGTGGCTGCCGGCAAGCTAGACCTTCCCCTGCAGCAGGAACGGTCCAATTATTTCGGCGCCTTTACCTGGGCCTTTGACCATATGCGCCGGGAAATCACCAGGGCACGTACCTGCGAACAAACAGCCATGGAGCACAATAAAACCATTATTGCCACCCTTTCCCATGACATTAAGACGCCCCTAGCTTCCATTCGGGCTTATGCGGAAGGACTGGCGGCATATATTGATACCTCTCCCGAAAAACGGCAACAATACCTACAGGTCATTATCAATAAGTGCGACCAGGTATCCTCTCTTACCAATGATTTACTTTTGCACTCTGTTACGGATTTGGATAAATTACAGATACACCCGGCTAAAATGGAAATATGCTCTTTCCTAAAGGATACTCTTGCAGAATTTCATTGTATAGTTCGAGACATCCGTTATCACATACCGGATACTCCGGTCTACATAATGGCTGATGCCGGACGCCTCACTCAGATAATTGAAAATATTATTTCCAATACTCGTAAATATGCCAGCCCCCCTATAGAGGTAAGCCTCATCCGGATAAAAGACACCATAGAACTTCATTTTCGGGACTATGGTACAGGAATTCCGGACCGAGATATGCCCTTTATCCGTGACAAGTTTTACCGTGGGCAAAACTGTGGTTCCCAGCCCGGCTCCGGCTTAGGACTTTATATCGTAGAATATATTACGCAAAAGATGGGAGGTTCCCTTTTCCTTCATAATCATGAGAATGGGCTGGAAGTAATTATTTCCTTGCCTCTTTGCGGTTCTTAAGGACTTCTTAATACCTTTTATATTAGAATCGGATTATCTCAAAGGAAAGGAATCGCAAATATGAAAAACACTCTTCTGTCCGCCAAGGGACTCTGCAAAAGCTTTGCCCACAACGGCGGACAAATCCATGTACTATCTAATATTACTTTAGAAATATTTGCCGGAGACTATACCGTTATCATGGGAGCTTCCGGCTCCGGTAAGTCTACTCTTCTTTATGCCCTCAGCGGTATGGATAGAGCCACTGCCGGCCAGATTTTCTACCAGGGACGGGACTTGGTCTCCATGAAAGAAAAGGAATTGGCCAGCCTGCGTTACACAGATTTTGGTTTTATCTTCCAGCAAATGCATTTAATCAGTAATTTGTCCCTATTGGAAAATATTACCGTGGCAGGTTATCTGAATAAGAATGAGGATGCCGGAGATGTCAGGGAGCATGCTTACGATTTATTGCAACAAATGGGCATTTCCCATGTTTATAAGCACCTGCCTTCCCAGGTATCCGGAGGGGAACAGCAACGTTGTGCCATTGCCAGAGCCATGATTAACTATCCGGGACTGCTCTTCGCAGATGAACCCACCGGCGCATTAAATCGAAAAAACACCATAGAAGTACTAAATCTTCTTACCAAACTGAACCAAGAAGGACAAAGCATCCTTATGGTTACCCACGACCTGCGTGCGGCGCTACGGGCCAATCGTATTCTCTACTTAGAGGACGGTAAAATCATTGGAGAACTGACCCTTCCCCCCTATCATCCCGACCAGGAGCAAAGCAGGGAAACACAAGTAAATGCCTGGCTTTCCTCCATGAAATGGTAGGTGCACTATGGAAATTCTAACTCTCTTAAAAGCCAATATCCGCAAAAAAAGCGGCACCTTTTTCAGCATCTTATTACTTACCGCTCTGGTCTGCGGAATTATGACTACCATTTTCAGTGTCCGTGCCAATTATCGTACTGCCATTGATAATGCCATTGAATATTCTCATTGTGGAGATGTGACAGCTGCAATACGAAATCAATTACTCACCCAGGAGCTTCGGCTGGATATTGAAAATCATCCTCTGGTAAAGCAGGTTCAATACCACGATGCCATTTATACCCATGGTCTGCACTGCGGTGAGCATTATGATACCGGCAATCAATATATGATGGAGATAAGGGATGGGCTTCAGCTACTGAATCAAGATCTGAACGGATATGCCACAGAAGTTCTCCCCTTACAAAAGGGCGAAATTTATCTGCCTCTTATTTTAAAAAACAGACTCTCCTGCAATATAGGTGACACCATTTCAGTGGATTTGTTTCAAGGAGATACTGCCCAATTTACAGTAAAAGGCTTTGTGGAAGAAATCACTTTTGGTTCCATGGAAATCAGCGAAAAGCAGATATTTGTAAGCCGGGAAGATTTTGAGCAGATTCTTGCTGCCGGGAAACGGCTGGCGGGGCATGATGCCTTATTGGAAATCACCCTTCTGACCATTCATCAACAGGAGGATAGTAAACTTACTGCCCCTGAATTTCAGAGACAGCTAAATCTGGACACCGGTATTTTATCCTACGCCATGCAATTTCTCTGTATTGATATGTCCGTATATTACACAGGCCTGCGTCTGGATACCGTCATGAACATTATTATGGTTTTTGCCCTCTTTCTCTTTCTGGTAGTTCCCATTGTCATCGGTCACAATATAGAGACTGAGCTGGAACTGGAATATACTACTTTGGGCATTTTAAAAGCACAAGGCTTTACCTCAAACAAGATACGACTGCTGTTCTCCATTCAGTACATTCTGGCGCAAATTGTGGGCATCCTATTGGGTAGTCTGATATCCCTTCCTTTGGAACGGACCATTAGTCTTTCCTGCATGCCCATGACCGGACTTTTGCCTGCCAAAGGATTGGCCTTGGATAAGTATTTGCTATTTGCCGGTGCTATCCTGGTTGTTTCTCTGATATTAATATATTTCAAGACCATAAAACTGGCAAAAATATCCCCGGTACGGGCCATTTCCGGCGGAAGGGCAGAAATCTTTTTTCAAACTCGTTTACAGCTGCCCATCAACGGTACCTGCCTGACAACCAGTCTTTCCATCCGGCAGTTTACCTCCGCTTTTCAGCATTATATTGGTGCTATTATGATTGTGGGACTGCTTACCTTTTGCATGATTTCTACCAATCTCATTGGCAATATGATGGGTTCCAGAACAGCCTTGGATGCCATGGGACTGACCATACCGGACCTATCCGTATATTATCGTTTCTCCTCCTACACTAATATTACCTGGGAGATGTTGGATGATATTGTATTACCCCATACGGATGTAATTAAGAAAAACAGCCAGATACGCACCTATGCTTCTCTCAACGGAGAAGAACTGCTTTGCGAAATCTATGAATTTCCGAACGCTGTTTCAGGAATTATCAGCGGACGTGCTCCCTTATATGACAATGAGATTCTGATAACAAAAGCAGTGGCTGATTTGCTCAAACTACAAATCGGAGATGAAGTAACGGTCAGCTCCTACTCCACGGTAAACTCTTATCTGGTGTCCGGTATTTATCAGGGTGACCATAAATCCGGCAAAATGTTCCTGATGAATTTTCTAGGTGCAAAACGAAGCAATATAGATACTGCCTATGCCTATCGCTATTACCTTGTAGAGGACAAAACCGCCCTGCAGACCATAGCCGATGAAATCACCCAAAAATACGGTCGCACCTTATCAGTAGAAATTATTCCGGAGGATGATTACTTTCTCATCAAATATCAGGATATTGTTACCTTACTGAAAACAATCATCTATAGCTTTTCCTTGCTATTTGCCCTGGTAGTGGTACGGATGGTATGTAACCAAACCTTTTTGCAGGAACGGACAGATATCGGTATCTATAAAGCTATGGGATTTACCTCCCACAGGTTGCGTCTTCAATTTGCGGTACGCTTCCTGGTCGTTGCCCTATTGGGTGCTTTATTAGGTACAGGATTAAGTGTAGTCTTCTCCTCTCCCCTTCTTGGCATGCTATTCTCCGTTATCGGCCTGCCCAAAGTGGTTTTGGAATATACCGCATCCTCCCTATTGGTTCCGGCACTGGTCATCAGTATCAGTTTCTTCCTGTTTGCCTACCTTGCTTCCGGCAAAATCCGCAAAGTACTTATACGGGAACTGGTAACGGAGTAAAACCACCACCAAAAACAAACCATCTATTCAAACAAAAAGCTTCCTTTCTGCTTTCACAGAAAGGAAGCTTTCCTAATATTCGCTTACTTTTCTTTGTTTCCCATACTTTACTATTTACACTTCTCTGCTTTCATGAAGCATGGACATCTTCATATCATAAAAATCAGGTGTCATATCCATGTAATGCACATGAGGATTTTCAAAACGCTGTTCCTCTTCCCAGATTTCCTCCCGCAGCTGCTTCTTTACATAAGCTGCAATCTCCTTTACAGTAGGCATATTATAGACCAACTCACCATTTTTAAAGATAGGTATCTGCAATTCCTTTACGGTACAATTCTCAAAATGTCTGTTTTTCCAAGGTTTCTTGGGGTCCACATAACGGAACGGCTTGGAAAAGTCCACTTCTTCATCGGCCAGAGCAATCAGGTCCGCCACTGCTTTCTGTTCCTCATCATATACACGATATACCTTCTTCAGACCCGGATTGGTAATCTTTTCCTCATTCTCGGATATCTTGATACGTGGTACAAATACGCCATCCTCTTCCACCGCTGCAATTTTATATACAGCGCCAAATACAG
>JAFUKK010000247.1 GCA_017473665.1 Lachnospiraceae bacterium | reverse complement strand
TGATTTTAAAGAAGGGGATCCCTTGCAAATGGCGGATGCCATTGTGACCTTTAAGTCGGCAGTCCGTGCCATTGCCCGGAGATTTGGTTTACATGCTACCTTTATGCCGAAACCGAAGGAAGGGGTAGCCGGTTCCGGCATGCATCTGTTATTTTCTGTGTACAAGGATGGGGAAAATATTTTTGAATTCGGAAGTGAGAGTAGGGAGCTATGTCAGGAGGCCAGATGGTTCGTAGGTGGTATATTAAAACATGCAAAGGAGATTTGCGCCGTTACCAATCCTTTGGTAAATTCCTATAAGCGGTTGTTATCCGGTTATGATGCGCCCAAGGAGATTTTCTGGACCACCCGGAATCAAAATGGTTTGGTCAAGGTATATGATAGACCCGGGGAGACGGTGAAGGTAGAATTGCGGTTCCCGGATCCTGCCTCCAATCCTTATTTGGTACTGGCATTATGTCTGGAAGCAGGTATGCAAGGCATTCGTCTCCAGGAGGAGCCGGGTGAACCAATGACCTATCAGGAAGCACAACAGAGTGCAGACAGTTTGCCCCAGAATCTGAGGGAGGCTGTACAATTGATGAGAGAAAGTACCTTTGCGGAAAAGGTGCTGGGAAAACGATTCATGGATATTTATACGGATGCCAAGCTGAAGGAATGGAATGAATATATGATTCAGGTATCGGACTGGGAAGTAAAAAAATACTTGAACCGGTATTAAGTGTAAAGGGGACATTTTAGATGAGTAGGGCCAGCATTATCATAGCTCTGCCCAAGCAGGAGGATGCGAAACATATCAGGGATATTCTACTCCATCGGGGATTGGGAGAGGCGATGATATGTACCACGGCAGCCCAGGTGCTTACCCAAGTACATCAATTGGATTATGGTATTGTTATTTGCGGGTGCAGACTTTCGGATATGCACTATACTCAGTTGGCAGACTATTTACCCGCAAGCTTTGAGATGCTGTTGATAGCTTCGTCCACAGCACTGGCTACGGGACCGGCAGGAGTCATGTGTCTGCGGCTTCCGCTAAAGGCGTCGGATTTGAACGGAACAGTGGAGATGATGCTACAGCAAATCAGTCGCCGTATCAAGCGTCAGCGGTCAGTGGGGATAAAGCGTAATGAACAGGAGCAACGGGATATCCGGCAGGCCAAGGGTATTTTGATGGAGCGTAACAATATGACGGAGCAGGAAGCATTTCGATACATCCAGAAATGCAGCATGGACTCCGGTACCAATATGGCGGAGACGGCACAAATGATACTGCTGATGATGCAGTAGATGGTGCAGTGCAGGGGAGTCAGAGCGGAAGATTTATTACAAAGGATATAATAGACGAAAAATCACGTTTATATTTTGTTAATGTGCGCGATGATTGTCGAGAAAAATGTATTGACAAACGGGAAAAAGTATGATATCATACGTTATATAATACAAATGGTGCTGCACGATGGGGTGCAGTAGATAGGTAAACCGCGGATAAGAAGTTATTCGTCCTATTGGGGACGGATAACTTTTTTTATTTACGCAAAGCGTGTTTATTATGATTTTCCAATACATAAGGGATAAGGAGGGAAAATATGCACCTGGGAACAATTTTGCAACCGGATGTAGGAAGTGGATAGCGGTAAAACGTTCAATGCCAGAAGGCACTGAGTATAGGTAACCTGTAGGTTTGGGGAAACCTGCTGTGGGACATGCAGTGCCGCATGAAATAATCATATATAATTAGGGAATTTTTTCGGAATAAATAGAGAAAATAAATTTTAGGGGAATAAACATAGAAAGCATGGTCCGATGGATAATCGGGACCATGCTTTTTGCATAATCTGCAAAGCTTTGGCGCATACTAGGAGGAAAACGAGGAATGGAGGATGCTATGAGCTCTGTAGGAAGATCCAGTATGAAACCGGAAATGCCGGTATATATTTTGAACAGTGCCAGCGTGGTGGGCACCAAAGAGGGACAGGGACCTCTGGGAAAACTTTTTGATTTGGTGGGGGATGATGATACCTTTGGTGCAGGCACCTGGGATGAGGCAGAGAGTACCCTGCAAAAGGAAGCCGTGTATTTGGCATTGAAGAAGGCGGGAAAGGAAGCTACAGATATCAAATGTATGTTTGCAGGGGATCTGCTTGGTCAGTCCATGGCCACCTCCTTTGGTATCTCTATTTACCAGATTCCCCTATTAGGAGTCTATGGGGCATGCTCCACCAGCGGAGAAAGTATGCTTTTGGGGAGTGTTTGTATTGCCGGAGGGTTTGCAGAGCAGGTAGTGTGTGTCACATCCAGTCATTTTGCCAGCGCAGAAAAGGAATTCCGATTCCCTCTGGAATATGGTAATCAGCGTCCCCTGTCCGCTACCTGGACGGTTACCGGAAGCGGAGCCTTTGTATTGGGGGCACAGCCAGAAAAAGGTGCCAGGGCACAGATTACCGGCATGACTGTAGGTACTGTGACGGATTATGGTATCAAGGATTCCTTTAATATGGGTGCCTGCATGGCCCCGGCGGCAGCAGCTACCATCAAGCAACATTTTGTTGA
>JAFUKK010000246.1 GCA_017473665.1 Lachnospiraceae bacterium | reverse complement strand
CCAATTCGCTCAAAATACTTGGCAACCATGAGTAAATCCGTCGCCTGCTCTCCATTGTTTTTGTCCTTGTGAATTAAGTCAATCAACTCCTGCTTGGTCTGCGCAAAAAAATCATCTACAGTATCATCATGGGCAATGACGCCCTGAGCCTTTTTTGTATCCTTTTCCACATAAGCTTCAATGCTCTGAATCAGCATCCACATAGTTTCCGATGCCATTCTGCTAATGTGCTCCAGATTCTTGATATACGGCTCATGTGCCAGATGCACCGTCATTTCAGATATATCTGCCGCATGGTCGCCGATTCGTTCCATATCTGTCACCATCTTAAGTGCTGCTGAGATAATACGCAAATCGGATGCCACAGGCTGCTGCTGCATCAGTAATGTAAAGCAGATATTTTCAATCTCCTTCTGCTTCTGGTCTACCTGTGCATCAGACTCCATAATCTGCTGCGCCAGCTCCACATCCTGTTTTAGCAATGCCTCAATCGCCTTTTGGATAGAATCCTCCACCATGGTACCCATCTGTAGCATTTCCTGATTCAATTGTTCAAGCTGCTGGTCGAATCTTCTTCTCATTAACCAAACCTCCCTGTAATATAATCTTCTGTTCTTTTATCCCTTGGATAAGAGAAAATTGTCTGTGTATCATTAAATTCCACCATTTCTCCCACCAGAAAAAATGCTGTATCATCAGACACTCGTGCCGCCTGCTGCATGTTGTGAGTAACAACTACAACCGTATATCTCTTTTTTAAATCTTCCATCAGTTCTTCAATCTTCAATGTGGAGATTGGGTCAAGAGCTGATGTTGGTTCATCCATAAGAAGTATTTCAGGCTCTACTGCTAGGGCTCTTGCGATGCAGATTCTCTGCTGCTGTCCACCAGATAATCCCAATGCAGATTTTTTCAAACGATCCTTTACCTCATCAAAAATAGCCGCACCACGCAGACTATCCTCTACAATTCGGTCTAATGTGGCTTTATCCTTGATTCCATGAACACGTGGTCCATAAGCAATGTTGTCATAGATGCTCATTGGAAAAGGATTCGGCTGCTGGAATACCATACCAATCTTCTTGCGAAGAATCGTAGTATCCACGTTTGGTCCATAAATATTTTCACCATCTAACAGGATTTCACCTGTAATTTTTACTCCATCCACCAAATCATTCATTCTGTTTAAGGTTTTTAAAAAGGTGGATTTGCCACAACCAGATGGTCCGATAAAAGCAGTAATGCTTTTTTCTTTAATATCCATACTTACATTTTTGAGTGCGTGGGTTTCTCCATACCAGAGATTCAAATCCCGCACCTGAATAATTGTTTTTTTGTCCATGTATTTCTCCTATTTATAATCTCTCACACATTGTTAAGACATACGGTTCACGTCAAACTTCTTTGCCAGAAGCTTAGTTGCAAAATTGATACCTAATACAATAATCAAAAGTACTACCGCAACACCAAACGCCACATCAAATTCCCCCTTGGAAGCACTCAAATATAATTGAATGGTAAGGGTTCCACCCGATTGGAATATTTTATCCAGATATCCCTTTACCGTAGCTGGCAGCAAATCACTGCTTCCTGCTGTATAAAGAAGGGCTGCAGATTCCCCTCCAATTCGTCCGATTGCCAAAATCACACCTGTGATAATTCCCGGCATAGAGGATGGAAGCAAAATGGTACGAATCATGTACCATTTTCCTGCCCCTAGACCGATGGCACCTTGGCGATACCCATTCGGAACTGTTTTTAATGCTTCCTGAGTATTTCTTGTAATCAGAGGCAGTACCATCAGCGTCAGAGTAAGTGTACCTGTCAAAATCGAATAGTTTAAACCAAGGGTCGTTCCAAAAAACATCATACCGAACAAACCAAAAATAATGGATGGAATACCAGATAAGGTTTCTGTCGCAAGTTCAATGAGTTTGACCAGTTTCCCAGGCTTTGCATATTCATTCAAATAAATGGCTGCACCCACACCAATCGGTGTAGCAATCAGCATGGTTAATACAATAATATATATGGTATTCAAAATATTTCCCGCAATGCCCACGGTATCCTCTAAAAAGCTGGTAGTTGTGGTGAGGAATTCCCAGTTTATCTTGTCAAATCCATTCCAGAACACATACACAATAATTCCCGCTATCAGGAGTACAGATATGGCAGCACACAGGTAAATCAGACCATACATAATAAAATCTGAAATACGCACTTTTTTCCTACAAATGCTATGATTCATTACTCTGTCTCTCCTTTCTTGATGATTCGCGTCAGGATGATATTGGTAAGCAGAATAAATGCAAATAATACCAAACCAATGGTGAACAATACCTGTCTGTGTAATCCTGACGAATAGCTCATTTCCCCTACAATTGCAGTAGTAAGGAAGCGTACAGAGTTAAATGGCAATGGCAGGTTTACGGAGCCGCCAGCCACCAGATTAATTGCCATAGCTTCCCCTAAGGCTCGGCCCATACCTAACACAACTGCTGTCATAATACCGGATTTCGCTGCTGGAAGAACCACTTGAAATATGGTCTGTATCTTTGTTGCGCCCAATGCCAAAGAGGCAGACTTAATCGCTGGCTGCACCGCACGAATAGAGGATGTACTGATATTAATTACGGTTGGAAGAATCATAATTGCCAGCACAATAATAGCCGACAAGAAGTTCGCTCCACCTGTAAACTGATGATCCGGAGAATCCTTATAAATTGCCAGCTCCATCTGATACATCACTGGTTTCAAAATCATAATGCCAAGTAATCCGTAAATAACCGATGGTACTGCTGCCAGAAGTTCCACCGCTGGCTGCACAATATTCACCAATTTTTTATTTCCAATCTCTGCCAAAAACACTGCAGTAAGTATTCCAATCGGTACGCCAATAAGAAGTGCTGCCGCCGTACCAAATATGGAGGTAAGTATAACGTAAAAAATACCAAAAGCAGGCTCATCTGCTGTTGGTTTCCACTCTGTTCCAAATAACAGGTCGATAACTCCGACCTCAAACAAGGCCGGAGTTCCAATCTTAATCATATACACTGTTATGGAACATACTGCTACAATTGCCACAATCGCAAATACTGTAAAAATCCATTTTGCGATTTGCTCGCTCGCATGTTTTTTTCCCATAATTCATTCACCTAGTTCTTTTTATTCTGGAAGAATCAGACCAACCTTTTTGATGATTGCCTGTCCTTCTTCTGATTCGATATATGCAAAGAATGCCTGTACTAATTCATTCTGTGCTGAAATCTCCCCTTTTGTTGCCATAACGAATGGTCTTGACAGTGAATAGCTTCCTGCTACGATGTTTTCTTCTGAAGCAACCACTCCATCAATTGCCATAACCGTTACAGTGTCATCGATTACGTCAAGGGATACATATCCAATTGCGCCAGCGGTACTTGCTACTGTTGAAAGTACACCACCTGTCGAATCGATTTCCTGTGCATAATCACACTTATCTTCAATCTCAAGTAATTCTTCAAATGCGCCTCTTGTACCAGAACCAGATTCTCTACCAACGACTACGATTGGCTGATTTGCTCCACCCAGCTCACTCCAGTTTGTAATTGCACCAGTATAGATTTTTGCTAATTCCTCGGATGTAATATCAGAAACCTTATTTGCGTTGTCAACGATAACTGCAATACCATCAATGGCAATAATATTTTCCACTAAACCAGCTTCTTTTTCTGCATCCTTTAAGTTTCTAGAAGAGTTACCAATATCTGCTGTACCATCAATAGCAGCCTGGATACCTGTACCAGAACCTGTAAATTCCACATTCACTGTTACATTTGGGTTTGCTTTCATAAAGCCTTCCTGAAGAGCGTTTGCCACCTTTTGCATAGAAGTACTTCCGTTTAAGCTAATCGTTCCACTTAAATTGCTTCCGGAATTCTCTCCTTCGCCTCCACAAGCTGTAACGCCACACATCATCATAACTACTGCTG
>JAFUKK010000245.1 GCA_017473665.1 Lachnospiraceae bacterium | reverse complement strand
CGGTATGCTTACCGATGAGGTAGAAATCAATCTGCCTGAGTGGATTCCTGAGAATGACCCCACCTCTTATACCAGCAGAACCGGCGCTTTCACGGCAGTGCCCGGTAGCAACAGATGCTATGATTTCGCCGCTATGGAGAAGCTGGGACATGAGTTCCTGATGCTGAGAAATCCCCGTGAGGATATGTATCGACTGACAGATAAGGGTATCCAGCTGAAACTGTCTCCTATCACGATGAAGGAGAACGAGACCTCCTCCTATGTAGCTATCCGTCAGCAGCATCACAACTTTACCGTAAAGGCTACTGTATGTGCAGGAGCACTAATGGGTAAGGAGAGTGCAGGTCTGGCATATATGCAGAATAATGATTATAATCTGCGTCTGGAGGTATTTGCAGGAGAAGCCAAGGCTATTCTGTGTCAGGGCGGTCAGGATGAAATCATCGGCAGCGTAGCAGTATCCGGCGATGAGCAGCAGCTTGCTATCGTGGTGGAAGGACTGACCACCAGACTGATGGTGAATGGTCAGGAAATCGCTACTGCAGGGGTATCTGCACTGTCCACTGAGGTGGCAGGCGGTTTCGTAGGATGTACTGCAGGTATCTATGCGTCCGGCAACGGCGAGGATAATGGTAATTACGTATGCTTTAAGAGCCTTGGCTATGAGGCATAAGAAGATTATTGATGGAAAATTAAATTTGAGCCAGTGAAGAGTAGCGGAGAACAGAATTGTTCTCTGCTACTTTTTGCATTTTTTTCTTTGAAATGCTCTATACTAAATATAAAAAGGGTAAAAATATGATTCGTAAAGTATATGAGGAAATCAAAGCTGTGACTGTGGAGCTACGCAGGGAGCATGTAAGTGCCCATGCGGCGGGTACAGCTTTTTTTCTTTTTTTGTCTTTGGTACCTATGTTGATTTTTGTATGTGCGGTGCTGCCTTATACGCCCCTTACGGCACAGAATCTGAAGGGGGTGCTGACGGATTTGACGCCGGAGGTAATAGACCCGGTGGTGGAGACATTGGTAGAAGAGGTATACGGCCGGTCCGGGGGTGTACTGTCCCTGGCAATCATTGCTACCATCTGGTCTGCCGCCAAGGGAGTCATGGCACTTATGAATGGGCTCAATGACATAGCGGAAATGGAGGAGAAGCGCAATTATTTTGTGGTGCGTGCAGTGGCTTCCTTTTAGACTGTTTTGGTGTTGATAGTGATGATTTTCTCGTTGATATTGGTGGTATTTGGCAATCGGCTGGTGGTATTGCTATTATACCATTTCCCTGATTTACAGAGGATTGTAGATTTGTTGATGTATTGTAGATTTGTATTTGTGGGAATGTTTTTGACGATATTATTTGCAACCATTTATGCTTATATTCCAAACCGCAAGATGCGCTTTGGCAGACAATTGCCGGGAGCTATATTTGCAGCAGGCGTTTGGAGTGTATTTTCGTGGGGATTTTCCCTGTATCTGGACTGGCCTGGCACAGGCAATCTGTACGGTAGCCTATCCATTATAGTATTTATGATGCTGTGGATGTACTTCGGGATGTATATTTTATTGCTGGGAGCTTACTTGAACAAGCATACGGAGTACCCAAATAAGCATTTGGAGCGTTCGAGTAGCGTTTAAATTCAGCCAAAAAGCCCCTGGCATAATGCCAAGGGCTTTTAAAAATTTAGACGAATAATCTATTTTTCTTCCGTTTCATCCTTGTCTTCCGAAATATCTTCTTCCGATGTTTCTTCCTCCGGTTCGGGAAGAGTCAGTAGTACATGACTGATACGATTTTGGTCGATACCTTGTACTTTCAAGGTGATGCCGTCCTCTAAGGTTACTTCTTCATTATCCTCGGGTAGACGATCCAGATGCTCGATGATAATACCGCCGATGGAGTCGTAGTCATCGCTTTCCAATTCGGTGCCGATGGCATCATTGATATCATCCAGCTTCATGCTGGCTTCTACCAGATATACCCGTTCCTCTTGTTGCTTAATCAGTTCTTCCTCGTCTTGGTCATATTCATCACGGATTTCGCCCACGATTTCCTCTAACAGGTCTTCCAGTGTAATCATACCTACGGTAGCACCGTACTCATTCAGTACAAAGGCTACATTGGCAGTCTTTTCACGCATTTCGTACATTAAATCCGCAGTTTTTTTGAATTCATAAGTGTAGTACGCTTCACGCAGGATATTGCTTACCTGAAATGCTGTGGGGTCTTCCGTAAGAATGAAGTCTTTAATATTAATCAGACCGATGATATTATCCTTTTCCTCTTGGTATACAGGAAGTCTGGTATACATGCATTCTCTGAATACATTCAGTACCTTCTCATAGCTGGCATTTACATTGATGGTCACCATATTGATACGGGGAATCATAATGTCCTTGGCCAGAGCATCTGAGAAATCAAACACATTGTAAATCATTTCCATTTCTTCGGTTTCGATAACACCGTCTTCATGGCTGACGTCCACATAGGTTTTTAGCTCATTTTCGGTCATGGTATTTACTTTTTTGTTAGGGTCTATCCGTAGTAGCTTCATGAGGCCCATAGATATTTTGTCCACTATGTATATCACCGGGGTCAGCAAAAACATCATGCCATAGATGATTCCGCTGTATAACAGGGATAAACGCTCTGAATAGATCATGGCCCAGGTCTTGGGTAGGATTTCACCACATATCAGCACCACAATGGTCAGTACACCGGTGGCGATTCCCACGGGCAGACTAATCCGCATTGCCAATGTGGTTGCCAGAGCAGAAGCGGACAGATTGACGATATTGTTTCCAATCAGAATAGTGCTAAGCATCTTGCCATAATTATCCAATATCTTATTGGCAGTTTTGGCACCCTTATTACCTTCCTCCTCCAGACTGCGCAGTCGTACACGGTTCACAGTGGAAAGTGCTGTCTCCGCCGAGGAAAAAAATCCGGAAAGCAGTACTAAAATGATTAAAACAATAAGTTGTATGACACCTTCGGTATCCACAAAAGTTCACTCCTTTTCTTATGAAAAATATAGTATACAAATGTATATACTCTTCCAATATATATGAAATTTAGTGTTGTTGTCAAGTTTTCCCACTATGTCACATATATATTTAACATAAAATTTATAAATTTAGGAGAGTGGCTTGATTTCAGCAGAACAGAAAAATAATATTTTTTACTTATTCAGATGTTTGATATTATCCTACATAATTACTTTTTTGATTTTGGCGGTGTTGGCATTATTGTTATACAAGTTGTCCCTGGGCAAAGGGATATTATCCGGTATATTGATTGTACTGTATGTGGCAGTCAATATGCTCAGCGGCGTCCTTGCCGGCAGACATATGAAGGAAAAAAGATATATGTGGGGATTGGCGGTGGGGAGTATGTATTTTGCCGTACTTTTGTTGTTGACCTGGTTTGTACCTTCGGTTCAGTTTTCTCTGAACAGTACCCTGATTACTACCTTTTTATTATGTGCCGGTGGAGGAATGCTGGGAGGAATGGTCAGCTGACCGGGTGCAAAGGACTGGCAGAAATTGCCAAAAACCATGTATTTGCAAAAAAACTATTTTACAAATGGGAATTTTATGGTATACTACTCTAAGTTATGAGCCCACGCAGGTTCTAAGGGAAGGTCCTTTAGAATCGGGCAAAACATAAGGAGGCTATACAGCTATGAAGCATATTAAGACTTTGACAACCAGAGATTTAAAGGAATCTATGAAGAAGGGCGGTTGTGGCGAGTGCCAGACTTCCTGTCAATCTGCTTGCAAGACCTCTTGTACTGTAGGCAATCAGAGTTGTGAAAAGATTAAATAATCGAACATGACCAGACTAACGTAAGCAGCGATTTCGGTCGCTGCTTATTATACGTTTTTGGAAAGGAAGCTTTTTACGTGATACACCAATATAAAAACAACGGATATAACATTGTCATGGATGTGAACAGCGGTTCCGTCCATGTGGTTGATGATATTGTATATGATATGATTCCCCTGGTAGAACCCCTGGTAAATGAGGGGATTAAGGATGCAGATACCATCAAGGCTGCGGTGCTGAATCTGGCTAATATCCCCTATCCTCAGGAGGAGATTTTGGAGGCAGTGGATGAGGTGCTGGAGCTGGAAAAGGCAGGACAGCTGTTTGCTCCGGATATTTATGAGAACTATGTATTTGATTTTAAGAACAGACAGACCGTAGTAAAGGCGCTGTGTTTGCATATTGCCCATGATTGTAATCTGGCTTGCCAGTATTGTTTTGCGGAGGAAGGGGAGTACCATGGCAGAAGAGCCCTTATGAGCTTTGAGGTGGGCAAGAAAGCGCTGGATTTCCTGGTAGCCAATTCCGGTAACCGTATTAATCTGGAGGTGGATTTCTTCGGAGGTGAGCCTCTGATGAATTGGCAGGTAGTAAAGGATCTGGTGGCTTACGGGCGCAGCTTAGAGGAGCCTCATAATAAGAAGTTCCGTTTTACTCTGACTACCAACGGTATTTTATTAAACGATGATATATTGGAATTTGCCAATAAGGAAATGAGTAATATCGTACTTAGTATTGACGGCCGCAAGGAAGTGAATGACAAGATGCGTCCCTTCCGTGGCGGTCAGGGCAGCTATGATATCATCGTTCCCAAGTTTCAGAAGGTGGCTGAGAGCCGTGACCAGATGAATTATTATGTCCGGGGTACCTTCACTCACGAGAATCTGGATTTCTCCAAGGATGTGTTGCATCTGGCGGATTTGGGATTCCAGCAGATTTCCGTAGAGCCGGTGGTGGCTCAGCCCAGTGATTATTATGCAATCCGTGAAGAGGATTTGCCTGCATTGATGGATGAATATGACCGCTTGGCTCAGGAGATGATTAAACGTCGCAAAGAAGGACGTCCTTTTAATTTCTTCCACTTCATGATTGATTTGGAGGGTGGTCCCTGTGTGGCCAAGCGTCTGTCCGGTTGTGGTTCCGGTACAGAATATCTGGCAGTGACACCTTGGGGCGATTTATACCCCTGCCATCAGTTTGTAGGTAATGAGGAGTTCCTTTTGGGTAATGTAGATGAAGGCATTGTGCGTGAAGAAATCCGTAATGAATTCAAGTGCTGCAATGTTTATGCCAAGGAGAAGTGTAAGAAGTGCTTTGCAAAGTTCTATTGTAGTGGCGGCTGTGCTGCCAACTCCTACAATTTCCACGGCAATATTAATGATGCTTATGATGTGGGGTGTGAGCTTCAGCGCAAGCGTGTGGAATGCGCGATTATGCTGAAGGCAGCTATGGCCGAGGCTGAAGAGGAGGCCCTTTAGAGAAAAGCGGGAAGAAAGGAAGTAAGGAAATGAAGAAGAGTAAAGCAATCGTAGTTCTGCTTTGTATGCTGATTGCGCTTTTGGGTGTGACCTATGTGGATATCTGGGGTGTGGACCCTAAGGGTACCGGTAGCGCATCTGATATCAGTCTGGGTCTGGACCTGGCCGGTGGTGTCAGCATTACATATCAGGTAGTGGGTGATGAGGAGCCTGATGCCACTGATATGAGCGATACCATTGCAAAGCTGCAGAAGCGTGTAGAGAATTACAGTACTGAGGCCATCGTATACCAGGAGGGTGCAGATCGTATCAATATCGAGATCCCCGGTGTAACCGATGCCAATGCGATTTTACAGGAGTTGGGTAAGCCCGGTCAGCTGTACTTCATCGCACAGACCGACAGTAAGGGACAGTTGAATTATTCACCGGATGCTACAGGTGTGACTCAGCTGACCAAGACCATAGAGGAATTGAAGGCAGATGGTTCCATTATGCTGGAGGGTACTGATGTAAAGGATGCTACTGCCGGTTCCATGCAGGATAGCATGGGTAACAGTACCTATGCGGTAAATCTGGTAATGACCGAAGAAGGTCGTGCTAAGTTTGAGGCAGCTACCAGAAACGCTTATGAAAAGGGTGAGCGTCTGGGTATTTATTATGACGGTGCGTTTGTAAGTGTACCCAGTGTAAATGGTATCTTTACCGATGGACATGCTAATATTTCTCCCATGGCTACCTATGAGGAAGCGGAAAACTTAGCTTCCACCATCCGTATTGGTGGTCTGAAACTGGAGCTGGAGGAGTTACATTCCAAGGTGGTTGGTGCACAGCTGGGTGTGGAAGCTATCGAGACCAGTTTAAAGGCCGGCTTCATTGGTTTTATCATTGTTGTCATCTTTATGATTGCAATGTATTATATTTCCGGTGTAGCATCCGCTTTTGCGTTGAGCATTTATGTGGCGCTGGTAGTGCTGTTATTAAACGGCTTTGAGCTGACCCTGACCTTATCCGGTATTGCGGGTATCATCCTATCCATCGGTATGGCAGTGGATGCCAACGTGATTATCTTTGCTCGTATCCGTGAGGAACTGGCAACCGGCAAGACCGTACAGAGTGCTATGAAAATCGGTTATGATAAGGCTTTATCCGCCATTATTGATGGTAACATTACTACTTTAATTGCGGCAGTAGTATTGCTGTTCTTGGGACCCGGTACTGTGAAGGGCTTTGCACAGACTCTGGCACTGGGTATTGTGCTTTCCATGTTTACCGCATTGGTGGTGACAAAGTACATCATGAAGGCCTTTTATGCATTGGGCTTAAAGGATGCAAAATGGTATGGTATTGGCAAGGAGCGTAAGGCTCTGGATGTATTATCCAAGAAGGGTATTTTCTTTGTTGCATCCATCGCAGTAATTGCCGCAGGCTTTATTGTCATGGGCGTGTACAAGATGAATGGTCAGGATACCCTAAATTATAGCCTGGAGTTTAAAGGTGGTACTGCTACCACAGTAGAGTTTGCGGAGAATAAGACATTGGAAGAAATCAATGCTCAGGTGGTGCCTCTCATTGAAGATGTGACCGGTAGTGCGGTACAGATTCAGACTGTGCAGGACTCCAATGAGGTTATTTTTAAAACCAATTCCCTGAATGTGGAGCAGAGAGAGGCATTAAATCAAGTATTGTTACACAAGTTTGGTGTGGAGGAGAGTATGATTACCTCTGAGACCATCAGTTCTGTAATCAGTGATGAGATGAAGTCAGATACGATTATTGCAGTGGCAATTGCAATTGTGTGTATGTTGATATATATCCGCATCCGATTCAGTGACATCCGATTTGGTATCAGCTCTGTGGTAGCACTGTTGCATGATGTATTGGTAGTACTGGCTTTCTATGCAGTAGCAAGAGTATCCGTAGGTAATACCTTTATCGCATGTATGCTGACCATTGTGGGTTACTCTATCAATGCAACCATTGTTATCTTTGACCGTATCCGTGAAAATATGGCAGAGATGGGTAGCAGAGCTGATTTAAAGGATGTGGTAAATAAGAGTATTACTCAGACCATGTCCAGAAGTATCTTTACTTCCCTGACCACCTTCGTCATGGTAGCGGCACTGTATATTCTGGGCGTAACCAGTATCCGTGATTTTGCCCTGCCTCTGATGGTGGGTATTGTATGTGGTACCTATTCCTCTGTATGTCTGGCAGGTGGTCTGTGGTATGTACTTCGTAAGAAGTTCCCGCCCAAGGTAGAGGAATAGGAATTTGTGCTGACGCGCAAGGTTCCCACGATTGCGAAGCCGCTGTAGCGGCAGAATGAGAGAAAGTATGGAAAAATGGTTCGTAACCGCCAAAAGCGGAGATTTTGAACAATGGGCAGAAGCATTTCAAATCAGTACGGTACTTGCCCGGATATTGCGTAACCGAGAAATGAAAGAGGAACTTACCATAGGTAAGTTCCTTTTTGGCACCCTAAAGGATTGTCATAGCCCTATGCTGATGAAGGATATGGATAAGGCAGTGGATGGGATTCTGACAGCAGTGGATGCAGGATTACGCATACGTGTCATCGGTGATTATGATGTGGATGGGATTTGT
>JAFUKK010000244.1 GCA_017473665.1 Lachnospiraceae bacterium | reverse complement strand
GACTGGAAGTCTCATAACCCTTGATATCATAATCAAAGGAAGCATAACCACGGGAGCGGGATTTCAGTGCATCAAAGAAATCATAAATAATTTCATTTAGAGGAAGCTCGTATTTAATCAATGCTCTGTTCCCGGAAGTATATTCCATTCCCAGATAACGGCCTCTACGCTCCTGACACAATTCCATAATAGAACCGATAAATTCATTGGTCACCATAATCTCAGCGCTGACAATGGGCTCCTCCATATGCTAAATCTCAGAAGGATCCGGCAAATTGGAAGGATTGGTCAATTCAATAACTTCACCGTTACTCTTAAACACCTTATATATAACACCGGGAGCAGTGGTTACCAAATCCAGATTATACTCTCGCTCCAGACGCTCCTGAATAATCTCCAGATGTAACAACCCTAAAAAACCGCAACGGAAACCAAAGCCAAGAGCAATGGAAGTCTCCGGCTCATATTGCAGGGAAGCATCATTTAACTGCAATTTCTCCAAGGCGTCCCGCAAATCAGGATACTTCGCACCGTCTGCAGGATACATACCGCAGTACACCATGGACTGCACTTTTTTATAACCGGGCAGAGGCTCACTACAGGGACGATTAGCATCTGTCACCGTGTCTCCCACTGCCGTGTCCTTTACATTCTTAATAGAAGCAGTAATATAGCCTACCATACCGGCCTTCAATTCCTCACAGGGGATGAATTGACCGGCACCGAAATATCCCACCTCTACTACCTCCTGCTTTGCTCCCGTAGCCATCATCTTAATGGTGGTACCCTTCTTTACGGTACCCTCCATAATACGGCAGAAAATAATGACACCCTTATAAGAATCATACAAGGAGTCAAAAATCAGTGCCTGCAGAGGATTCTCCGGGTCCCCTTTGGGAGCAGGAATCTGCTTTACAATCTGCTCCAGCACATCCTCAATACCGATACCGTTCTTGGCAGAAATGAGGGGCGCATCCTGGGCTTCCAGGCCAATCACATCCTCAATCTCGTCCTTCACTTTATCCGGCTCCGCACTGGGCAGGTCTATCTTGTTGATAACAGGGAATACATCCAAATCATGGTCCAGCGCCAGATATACATTGGCAAGGGTCTGGGCCTCAATCCCCTGGGCTGCATCTACCACCAAAATGGCACCGTCACAGGCTGCCAGGGAGCGGCTGACCTCATAATTAAAGTCCACATGACCGGGCGTGTCAATCAAGTTAAAAATATACTCTTCCCCATCCTGGGCTCTATATACCGTACGGACGGACTGAGCCTTGATGGTAATACCTCTCTCTCTCTCCAAATCCATATTATCAAGTACCTGGGCCTGCATCTCCCGACTGGTCAGCAAACCGGTCTTTTCAATAATACGGTCTGCCAGGGTAGACTTACCGTGATCTATATGTGCAACAATACAAAAATTACGGATTTTACTCTGGTAATTTGATTCCATTCCTGAACCTCACTATCTGTAAATCATGATAAACAACAGATATTGTAACAAAAAATCCGCCTATTGTCCAGATAATACCAGGTCTAAAATCTGGGCAATGGGTCCACAGGCATTCATCGCTTCTTCTACCGTATTATTTTGTGCCCCCAATTCAATAAGCAGATACCGCTCCTTTAGATGCATATTGTAGCGATAGCTTTTCAGATAAATCTTTCTGGTCAGTCCCGGATAATACTCCATCGCTTTCTTTTGCATTTGAAAAGAAAAACTCAGGTTTTCATCCAAATTCTCGTTTTTTAAATAATCAATATTTCCTGTTTTACGGTTACGACTGATGCCATTGAAAAACATAAATCGTGCAGTAGGTCTGCCATCCACATCCATGACAAGCCTCTTATTCTCGGGCATCTGATCCCTATGTAAATCAATGACTACCTGAATAGTAGGATTTTCTGCTAATATACCGGATATGGTAGGTAATGCATTGGCATAAGCATCCACACCGGTACCCTCATCAAAGGAATTTTTACAGTGCATCACCTGATAGCCATAATCCTGCACCAGAATCTGAGATAAGTAATCTCCTACCCCTACAATAGTAGTGCTTTCCTCTCCGGGAATAGAATCCGCAAAGGCCTCATTGGCATGGGTATGATAAATCAGAATTTGAGGCTCATCCAACTTTTGAATAGTCGCATCAAAGGACATAAGCGCTTCCACATTCAGCTGGTCACTACCTGCCATGGTGCCTGCATCTATGGTATAAAATGCTTTAACCAGGCTTTGATAATCACTATATGCCTCCAAGGAAATCTCTTGTTGCCTAACCCGTGGTAAAAATTCCATGTTACCAATGGACTGTTGCATTTGCTCTGCCTGCATGCCTTCCGGCATTCCCCATTCCAGCATTTCCAGCTCCTGCTCCTGGGACACTGTTCCCTGCTCTTGAGTGGGTATCTGTTCTTCCCTTGCTTCAATATAACTCTCCTTGGTGTCCTGATGGGGATTCCCGTTATCCGCCTGTGTCCTACGCATCTCCCGAACCAGCTTACTATCCTGCCCGTCATCAAAATCTTCCATCCGTAAAATTTCAATTCGGGTATCCCCAAGAATCTCTTCCCGGGGCTGTCGCCTGCCCCATAGGAGCATAACGGCACAAAAGGCCCCTCCTGTAAGAATCAATCTTTTTTTCCACTTTCTATTTATAATAAATCTTACGCCCTTTCCTATTTTTACTGATTTATTATATGCATAAAGTGTGTCTCCTATGTCAGGAGGTACATAACGCCCGATTAATCCCTTCCGATACAGTATAGCTTACCCGCTTTACGATAGCATCAATATCCTTTCCCGTCATATACATATTGTTCAGCTCTGCAAATGAATTTCTATGCTTTCCAATATAACGCAATTGATGATATTCTTCATTTTCACTGAGCAGTTTATCTAATGCATCTCCCACAATAGTAGCAGCATCCACCACCAATGGGACACCAATCCCGATGACAGGTACCCCTAAGGTCTCCTCCGTCAATGCATGACGATGATTCCCCACTCCTGAACCGGGCCAGATACCGGTACTGGCAATTTGTACCGTACGACTGAGACGTTTGATACTCCTGGCTGCCAATGCATCTATCGCAATAACACAATCAGGACATGTCTCCTGAATAACACCCTTGATAATCTCCGCCGTTTCCATGCCTGTTTTGGCCATCACTCCGGGTTCCAGGCTGCTGACCAGGTGCAAAATCTCCCCCCGGGACACTTCCTGCCTTCCCTCCTGCTGTTCCTGTTCCATCACACGCTCTCCGCCATCTTCACCACATTCCTTGGGCCACACTTTGCCCTGTCCCATGGTCAGTGCTGCCTTACCATACTCTTTGACCAAATGACGATTAATGTACAGATTGTCCAACACCAGCGGACCCAATGCGTCCGCCGTCACTGCCCGATTTCCCAGACCTACTATTAATATGGAAAGTTCCTTTTCTCCCCGGGGTAACATATTCCGCAATTCTGCCTTCAAACACTCCGATATTTCCTGGTGAAAGTCCTCGTCGGGCTCCGCCATGGTAGGCGCTTCTATGGTCACATAGCTCCCCATGGGTTTTCCCATAAGGCGGGATGCATTCCTTGTCTCAATCATCACCTTAGTCACCAGAATATCTCCCTTCTCCAGATGATATTCCTCCACCTTGATACCTTCCATATGCTCTTCGGACTTAGGAATGCTCTCTCTGGCCTCCAACGCCAAATCCGTTCTTACCTGACAACTCTGCATAATTGTAGCCCGCCTTTCCCTCTCAGTTTCTTTCTTCTTATTTTTTACAAAGAAAAGAAATTTATGTATTGACAAACCGGTAATTTTTGTCTAAACTACAAGGGTATGTTTACGTTAGTCTTCCGTGTCTGACTAAAGTGAAACAGTTGATAACTAATTCTATATCAAATGGAGGTGTACGACTTGGCTAACATTAAATCTGCAAAGAAGAGAATTTTAGTAACACGCGTTAAAGCTGACAGAAATAAAGCTATCAAATCCGGTGTTAAGACGGCTATCAAGAAGGTATATGCAGTAATCGCTACCGGAGATAAGGAAGCTGCAAAGGCTGAGCTGGCTGCTGCTACCAAAACTATCGAGATGGCTGCAAGCAAGGGTGTTTACCACAAGAACAATGCAGCAAGAAAAGTTTCCCGTATCAGCAAAGCTGTAAACGAGATGGCTTAATTTATCACATAAAGCATTTTAAAAGCGCCTACACCGTCATGTAGGCGCTTTATTTTTATCTTCTTCTGGACCCGCCGCCATGGCGTACGCCACTACTGCTGGTACGGGAACCGCCCCGGCCTCCGCTGCTGCCACCACTGCTTTCGGTCTGAATCCGCACCTTTACTACATTGTTGCGGATAAAATTATCCGTGCTCACATTCATCCTGCCCTGCCCTCCTTGTACATAGGTATTGGGCTTGGTAGTATCCTTGGCCTTTCGGGGATTCATTTTCACCACTGCAAATATGGCAGCCACAATGGGCGGAATCACCAGTGCCAGTACTACAAAGATAAAATTCCCGCTGATGGGATGACGATGCTGGCGCATCAGTGCCGTAGACTCACTGACAAAGGCCCGATATGCCTCATAGGGGTCTGTTTCAATATACCGATATACCGCATCCAATATTAAGTCATTCTCATAGTCCCCAAAGGCCTCATACACCGCACCACAGGTACTGGTCACAGTGCCCATCTGACCTTCATAGTAATTATCCAAAAGCAGGATACCATCACCATATACCTTATTGTAACCATAGGAATTGTGATCGTAGAAATCATCTGCTTTTCCATTCATGACAGTCTCCCAATAACCCTGGGACTGTACATCCTCCTTGATGGTCACAACGATAATATCCATTCGTGCCTTATCCTGACACTCTGCTATGTAAGCACGCAGCTGCTCCTCTTCCTCATAAGTAAGTACTTCTGCGTAATCGTACACACGCTCAGCGGGAGCCTTTTCATTGGTCCTCCCTACATCAGCTTTTTTCACCGCAGATACGATGAAAAATACCAAAGCGATGCCCAAAATCACAAACCACACTGCAAAATATTTCAAATACTGCCCTAAGGCTTCTCTTTTCATTTCTTTATCCATGTCAAACCTCCTACCATCCAAGCACTAAAAAGCAAATACCAAAAGAAGTAATATTGCCGTAAGCGAAAGCCACAGCGTACCTGCATAGCTCAGCACTTTAGACTTAGATACCGGCACATTTCCCACAATCTTGCCGGTCTGTCCATTTACATAGAAGGGGTACTCTTTTCCGCCATATTCGTAATGATATACCCACACGGGAAGTAGGGCATATTTGGCAGCTTCATTATGGTAATCTGTCTTGCTGGAGATGGGACTGACACTTTGATACCCGGAGTAGGTCCCTCTCATATAGCTGTCCACATCCGACTGTACTTTGTGCTTTACCCGGTCTATATACTGAATAGCAGGCAGATTATACTTTTCTGCCATAAATCCTGACAAATAGTCCGGTTTATATTCCTGTAAAACACTATAATCGTAGGGCTCCATTAAATCCATCACATCATCAGGCATTGCTGTGCTGGCATCTGCAGGCACTTTGCGGAAATCCAGACTCATATTCCGGTGAATCTGATAATAGGAGGTCTCCGTATAACGGTAATTTCCCGAAACCCAACTACGGACCTTACGTCCTTCTGCCCAAAAATCCGTCACCGTATCATAATCATAGAGCCAGAAGGGCACATAATCTCCCTGTATGGTATTTAATCTGGCCTCGGACAGAAAATCCGTGGGCGCAAATACACATTTCTTGAACTTTTGCCGAATCTTTCCTTTACATTCTTCCTTACCCAGCTGGAAAGGGAGCACATACTGAGGCTGATTCTCCCCCTCTACCCTGGAATTGAAAATCAAATAGTTATCACAGTAAGGACACTGGGACGCCGCCGTATGTACCTCCACCGGAATCTGACCGCCACAATTGGGACACAGGGTCAAATCCTTCTCATGTTCAGGATACTCCTTACGCTCCTGGCTCTCCTCGCTGTCACAAAAGGGACACACCATTTTTTTCTTTTCCGGGCTGTATATAACATTGCCGCTACAGTTTTTACACTTAAAAATCATTCTCTTGCTATTCCTTTCCGGCACAGGCTACACATAATAACTTTATTATAGCAAAGTGAGAATAAAAAACAATATTTCTGATACTATTTTTTGATACTATACACAAAAACCGCAACGATATGCATAGGGCCCTTGTGAATACACAATATGCCAGATATTCTGTGCCGCTCCAAGACTCACCTGCCCGCATTTTCCCAGACTACGAACGCCTTTTACTATACGTTTGATCTCATAGGTGTCCTCCAACGAATCCGTCCAATAACAATTCTCCATTGCCCTTTCTGAAATCGCAATTTCAAGTATGGAATCTCCGCAAAATACAATCTCTATATCTTCCGTTCTGGCACAAAAGCAGGGGATATCAATGGAATGTCCCACTATACCGCGTATAGTCTCTTCAAAGGTAATGGGCTTACCGCAAGCCTCCAAAAGTTGTAGTACCTCTATATAAGGTGTATTCACAAAATCAAACTCATGTTTCCCATCCAAACTGAAATTCACAATCCAGCTTCGGATTCCCTGATTGAAAATACTGCCTTCGGTACCCATTATCTTCTTTTCATTCTGTTTTCTGTGACTTTGAGTAATAATCAGCAGGTCCCTGGTAGACTCTACATAAGTCTCATCAAATGCATGTTCCGATTCCCAACATCTCCGATAAAGGAACCTGTCATTATCCCCTTGGGACTTATCCGCTATCCATGCCTCCACGTCAATCCTACAACTACTGTCCACATAATCAGACAGTGAGTCCATTTCTTTTTTTTCCAAACCATATGCTACTTTTAACCCAAGCTTCCCTGTCTTTAATGCGCTGCGCCTTATCTCATACCTGGTTTCCCCATCCACATACTGAATGGCCTTAAAATAAGGGGTTTCAACCATCAATGTTCCCCTATCAAAAGTAGTTATTTGCCCCTCTATGCCTTTCCAATAGTAATATGCATCTAAAATAGACTCACAAAGATCAACCTTTATATTTTTTTCCTTTTCCAACTGTACCAGCTCAAATGTATGCTTCATACCATTCCCTCCCATCTATACCATGACATTAGCATAGAAATATCCATTTTTCACTAAACCGCTGGTTCAATGATTCGCGGACATAAAAAGGGCGTTGTAGATATCTACAACGCCCTTAGCATTATTTCCGCTAGGAATCTAACAGCAATTTCCTATTTATAGTTCACGATCTTGCCGAAGTCGGGCTTCAAGGAAGCACCGCCTACCAGACCACCGTCAATATCAGGCTGAGCAAAAAGCTCAGGTGCGCTGGATGCAGATACAGAACCGCCGTACTGGATACGGATAGCTGCCGCAGTTGCATCATCATAAATCTCAGCGATGCAGTCACGGATTGCCTTACATACCTCCTGTGCCTGCTCGGTGGTAGCTACCTTACCAGTTCCGATTGCCCAGATAGGCTCGTAAGCGATCACAGCGGTAGCAGCCTGAGCTGCGGTCACATTCAGGAATGCAATCTTAATCTGCTGACGGATGAAG
The DNA here is from genome assembly GCA_017473665.1 of Lachnospiraceae bacterium. Classification (GTDB taxonomy): domain Bacteria; phylum Bacillota; class Clostridia; order Lachnospirales; family Lachnospiraceae; genus Acetatifactor. The sequence continues at coordinate 480 of JAFUKK010000244.1, read as the reverse complement.
TCGATGGTCACGCCCTGCTCTCTCTGGGTAAGTGTCTCACCACAGCAGATGATGGGGGTAATACCATGCTCAAACGCCTTTAATACCTTCTTATTAACGGTCTCATCGGTCTCTGCAAAGTACTCTCTTCTCTCGGAATGTCCGATAATGACATACTTTACACCTGCATCGGTCAGCATTGCGGGAGAGATTTCACCGGTGTAAGCACCACTCTCTTCGAAATACATATTCTCTGCACCGATATTGATATTGGTACCCTTAGCAGCTTCCATGGCAGGAATGATATCAATAGCAGGTACGCAGAATACTACGTCTACTTCATCATTCACTACCAGGGGCTTTAAAGTATTTACAAGTTCTACTGCCTGACTGGGAGTCATGTTCATCTTCCAGTTACCGGCAATAATTTTCTTTCTTGCCATTTCTATGTCCTCTTTTCTTTCAATATATTCTCCGGAATCTCCGTTTCCATCACAGGAT
>JAFUKK010000243.1 GCA_017473665.1 Lachnospiraceae bacterium | reverse complement strand
GGCAACTGCTTGCTGTTGATTTTTGCGCTGGCCTGCCTTTCCCATAGTATTTTTATTGTGGCCACCGGCCCTTTTATCTTTTTTTATTGTTATGTTTTGTTTCAGGTAATGAGAGTGTGGAAGAGGTTTAAGTATCCCAGAGTAGGGATGATGATAGCTACGATAATAGGACCCTTGCTGGTGCTTGTGGCAGGCTTTGCCCTACAAGGTGTGATTTTTAGCTAGCATACATAGAGGTATTTTTGCCGGATGTAAGAAGAAAATTCTTGCATCCGTTTTTTCATGGACAAATTTGTGTTTGAGTATTGACATGCGCGTGCACATGCTGTATATATGTATATATACACATGCACAGAGAAAAATAAACGGGTGGGAGTATTTGAGAAAGGTGAGTGTGAGAAAATGGAACATGCAATGATTGTATTTGAAAATGTGAGTAAAAAGCTGGGGAGTTTTACGCTCAAGGATATTACGTTTACATTACCCAAGGGGTATATTATGGGGGTTATCGGACCCAACGGGGCAGGAAAGACCTCTTTGTTGCACTTATTATTGGGATTGTATAAGCCTATGGAAGGAACTATTCAGGTGGATGACAAGGAGTACGCCTTGGAGGAGGCGGAAATTTTGAATGAAATAGGTGTAGTACTGCTGGATGAGTTGTACGATGGGAGTATGACCCTTTTACAAAACGGGAAGGAGTACGGCAGATTTTACCGGAATTATAATGAGGTGCTTTTTAGGGAGTATCTGGCCCGCTTTGGATTAGAGGAACAGCGAAAATACAAAAAGCTGTCCGCAGGAGAGAAGATGAAGTTTCAGTTTGCCTTTGCACTGTCCCATAATGCCAAGCTTTTGGTACTGGATGAGCCCACGGGAAATTTTGACCCGGGTTTTCGGAAGGAATTTTTTCAAATATTACGGGAGTTTATTGCAGATAGCAGCAGGAGTGTGGTGCTGTCCTCCCATTTGACCGAGGATTTGGACCGGATTGCGGACTATATTCTCTACCTGGAAAAGGGGGAAGTGGTTTTTGCCGGAGATATTGAGAAATTGAGGGAAAGATATCGGTTGCTGACGGGAGAAAATTACAAGATTAAGCTGGTACACAAGGAGCAGGTGATTCATGTGGAGGAAGGCGCTTACAGTACCAGGGCTTTGGTAAAGCATTGGCCCGGATATGAGTATGACAGTGCATTGACGGTGAAGGTACCTACATTAGAGGAATTAATGTATTTTATGACCAAGAGGAGGAGTAAGTAATGGGAGAGATGATTATTAGGGACTATTTTAGGGCTTTTCGGTGGAGCAAATTTAAGGACGTGTTTTGGCAAGGGGGCTTTTGGATTATATATATGGGTGTGATTTTTCCTTTTTGTGGTGGTTTTACAGAGAAGGGAGAGTATTATGTGACCTTTCAAATGATTTTCCTGCCCTGCCTTTTTGGCTTTATTTCCTGTTCCTTGCATCCTATGGAGCTTCCCAAGGCCATGTTTCTATGTCCCATGTCAAATGGGCAGCGAAGGGATTATGTGGTACAGTCCTGCATTTTCCGCATTTGTTTCACTGGTAGCGTAGGTCTGTTATTTACGTTGGGCATGATAGGACTGGGCTTGTGTGATGTGGTATCCGGTGTGGCATTACTTGGAAATTATATATGCTTGGCATTGCTTTTGTGTGGTTTCAATGAGCGCAAAGGCCGGACGGAGGAGGAGCGGAACAGATCCCTTCTGGAACATGCAGGTCTTCGAAGTGGCGTGGAGATTGCAGATGCCTTATGCATCATACTGTGTAGTTTTGGAATTGCCTGCGTGCTTTGCTGGGATACCACACCGGCTCCCTGGGTGAAATGGGTATTTCTGGCAGTGGTATTATTGGTAGAGTGCCCCTTGACAGCCTACTTTATGAAGGGGTGGAAGGCAGCGGTGGAAAGAGCTGTTTCCTACGAAGCAAGTAATTGTTAGAGAATAGAACAGGAGCAAGCGTATGAAGATTATGATTCAACCTCAGGGAACATTGGCTATTTATGAGCAGATTGTGAATCAATTAAAAAATGCCATTGTCACAGGAGAATTGGCAGCCGGGGAGGCATTGCCTTCCATCCGTGGCCTGGCAGCAGATTTGGGGGTCAGTGTCATTACCACCAAGCGGGCCTATGAGGAACTGGAGCACGAGGGACTTATTCGTTCCGTGGCAGGGAAGGGCTTTTATGCCTGTGAATACAATACGGATTATCTCAAGGAAAAACAGCTGATAATGCTGGAGAAGCGTCTAAATGAAGTGCTTTTGGAAGCCAAGGCGGCGGGACTTGGCTGTGAAGAAGTAAAAGAAATGGTAGATACCTTATTTATGGAGTAGTGAGAGTAGAATTGAAGAAATATTATTAGCCTTTGAGCAAGTGACCGGTACCAAAGGGAAATTTCGGCTTCAAAATATTAGTTTTGCACTGCCTGCCGGTTATATTATGGGCCTCATGGGGGTCAACGGTGCCGGCAAAACAACATTGATGAATTACATTATGAATGAAAAGTCCGCATATACCGGTACCATTAAAATTGCAGGACAGGATATGAAACAGGATGACGGGAAGCTGAAAAATATTATCGGCCTAGTGTCTGAGGAGAACAGGTTTTTAAATGAACGGACGGCAGCACAGAATGTGGAGATACTTTCTGGGTTCTATGAGGATTTTGACAAGGAGATTTTTAGGTCGGCTATGGAGACCATGGGGGTATCCGGGAATTTGACCTACGGCAAAATGTCCCGGGGAGAGAAGCTGAAGTTCCAGATGGCCTTTGCCATGGCACACCATGCCAGATTATATCTGCTGGATGAAGTGACGGTAGGTATGGACCCGGTATTTCGGATGGATTTCTTCCGGCTTTTGCAGAGAATTATCCGGGATGGACAATGCTCCGTGCTGATGACCAGCCATATTGAATCGGAGATGGAGCAAAAGACGGATTATGTGGGGATATTGGAGCAAGGAAATTTGGTGCACTTTGGAGAGAGTATGGATATTATTCCACGGCTAAAAGGGGAAAGAGAGGCAGATGAGAATGAAGCTCAGTGAATATGAAAGAAATCAGATAGGGGTACTGGATGCGTTTTATAAAGACTTCTTTACCTGGAGTGCTTCCAACCTGTTCTATTGGATGGTTACAGGGATATTTATATTTGTGCTGGGGATTATGATGCTGATTCCTTTTCAGGAATTTATTGCAGACTCTGATTTCCCGAAGGGAATGCTATTTTATTTTGGAGGGATAGGGACTGTGTTCTATTTGATTCCTTACGTGAGTTTTAACGAGAAACAAAAGCCCATGGGAATCTATGGACTACTAAAGCATTTGCCCATATCGGTAAAGACCATAAAGTTCTATCGCATGAAAAAGATGCTGGTTTTTCTACTTAAGATAGAGGCGGTATATATGGTACTGCAACTTTTGGTCGCGATGGTTGGATGCCAAGAGATTGTATTGGGGAATATCTTATATCCGTTTATCTATGGTTTTGCTGTCCCCTTGTTTTTTGGAGGCTTATACATTATATTGGTAGAGTAGGAGAAATTAAATATTCTTTTAATCTGATTTTAATCTTCTGTGCATTTTAGATTAATTTTGTGGTTGTATGATAGGACCATAAGATGAAGCACGAAAGCAAAATCTTAAAAACGCAGAGGAGATCAGAAAGGATTATGATTATGGAAATGTTAGAAAAGGTAGAGAAACTGAGAGAGAAAGCAAATGTATCCTATGAGGATGCCAAGATGGCATTGGAGGCATGCAACTACGAT
>JAFUKK010000242.1 GCA_017473665.1 Lachnospiraceae bacterium | reverse complement strand
CCGATGGTACGACTGATAAGTCCGGATAGGGTTAAAAGGGCGGTGCCCACAATAAGAGGATGTTTCTTTAATTTTTCCATGTAAAACCTGTTTTTTTAAATATTGTATGTGACCGGACAAAGGGCTATGCCAAGGACGGGCAGGAAGGGAATGGGGGTTGTATATAATGGGGATGTAAGTTAAAATAAAATGTGCATTGTAGTATGAAAATTATGAAATGAACACATTGTATGCATGATAAGAAAATGTGAAGCAGTGTGCGGGAGATATTATATGATATATTTAGATCATGCAGCTACTACGGCAGTGGCTCCACAGGCACTGGAAGAGATGTTGCCGTACTTTTGCGGACAATACGGAAATCCCAGTACCATGTATAGTCTGGGAACCGGTAGTAAAAAGGCGGTAAATGAGGCGAAACGCAGACTGGCCGGGATGCTGGGAGCAGAGATGGAGGAGATATATTTTACCTCCGGCGGTACGGAAAGTGATAATTGGGCCATAAGAGGCGTGGCAGAAGGATATGCTCATAAGGGCAGGCATATTATTACCACCCGGATAGAACATCATGGGGTGCTTCACCCTTGTGAATATCTGGAAAAGCAGGGCTATCGGGTGACTTACCTGCCGGTGGATTCAGGGGGAATGATTTCCACGGAAGATCTGGAAGCGGCCATATGTCCGGATACCATATTAATCAGCGTGATGTTTGCCAATAATGAGGTGGGCACCATCCAGCCCATAAAGGAAATCGGTGCCTTGGCCCGGGAGAAGGGGATTTTGTTTCATACAGACGCGGTCCAGGCCTTTGGACATCTGGATATTAATGTGCAGGAACTGGGCATTGATTTACTTAGTGCCAGCGGACACAAAATTAATGGCCCAAAGGGGATTGGATTTTTGTATGTGAATAAGACGGTGAAACTGCCTGCTCTGCTCAGAGGGGGTGCCCAGGAGCGGGGGCTTAGGGCGGGCACGGAGAATGTACCAGGGATTGTGGGGATGGCTGTGGCCGCAGGGCTGTGGCAGGATAATAGGAAAAAGCGTCAGGAGCATGAAAAGGAATTGCAGGAATATTTATTTCGGAGACTGACAGAAGAAATCCCCCATTGCCTTGTGAATGGGGATAGATGCCGGAGGCTTCCCGGAAATGTGCATGTGTCTTTTCCGGGTATTGAAGGGGAATCATTGCTGATTATGCTGGATATGAAGGGCATTTGTGCTTCCAGCGGTTCTGCCTGTACCACCGGTGCCCGCAAGCCTTCCCATGTACTTTTGGCAATGGGGCTGACGGAGCAGGAGGCCAGGGGGTCCCTGCGTTTAACTTTATCCTGGGAAAATACCCGGGAAGAACTGGATGAAGCTGTGGAAGCTATAAAGGAAATTGTAGGTCGGCTACGGACCATGTCCCCGGATTACAGTTGCTATATGAAGAGTTTGGAGAAAGGCTGAAAAGATTGAAAGAGAAAGTTGTAGTAGGAATGTCGGGAGGAGTGGATTCCTCTGTGGCAGCATATTTATTAAAGGAACAGGGATATGAGGTCATTGGTGTGACCATGCAGATATGGCAGCCTCGGGAGGACAGCTCCTGTTGTGGGTTGTCAGCAGTGGAGGATGCCCGAAGAGTGGCTGAAATATTGGAGATTCCTTATTATGTGATGAATTTTCAAAAGGAATTCAAGTGCCATGTAATGGATTATTTTGTGGAGGAATATTTGCAGGGGCGTACACCCAATCCCTGCATTGCATGTAACCGCTATGTAAAATGGGAAGCTCTGTTACAACGCAGTCTGGAAATAGGTGCAGATTATATTGCCACCGGGCATTATGCCAGGGTGGACCGGATTCCTAACGGAAGATTTGCTATCCGTAATTCCGTGACGGCACGAAAGGACCAAACCTATGCTTTGTATAATCTGACCCAGGAACAGTTGTCCCATACTCTGATGCCTGTGGGAGCATATACCAAGGAGCAGATTCGTCAGATTGCATTGGATTTGCAACTGCCTGTGGCACACAAAACGGACAGTCAGGATATCTGCTTTGTCCCTGACGGGGATTATGCGTCGGTGATTGCTGCGGCGGCACCGGACAGAATGCCGGGAGTGGGGAATTTTGTAAATACCAAAGGGGAAATTATCGGACAGCACAAGGGAATCACCCATTACACCGTAGGGCAGAGAAGGGGGTTAGAGTTACCCATGGGGGAGCGGGTTTTTGTCACAGAGATCCGCCCACAGACCAATGAGGTGGTCATCGGTAGCAATGAAGATGTATTTACCAACCGGGTGCTTTGTAATCAGGTGAATTTTATGTCTGTACCGGATATCATGGAGCCTACCAGGGTATTGGCAAAGATTCGATATAATCACCCGGGAGAGTATGGTATTATCACCAAGCAGGCAGACGGAAGCGTGGTTTGTGATTTTGAGAAACCGGTAAGGGCATCCACCCCGGGACAAGCTATGGTATTTTATGATGGTGAATATGTACTGGGGGGCGGCATGATTTTGAAGTAAGCACATAAGATAATAACAGGTAATAGGCGTT
>JAFUKK010000241.1 GCA_017473665.1 Lachnospiraceae bacterium | reverse complement strand
CACCCGCTCCTGTATACGTACAGCAGCCCTCTATGGAGGATACTACTCCCATCAGTGCATGGGGTTATGTAGGCTACATGCTTTTATTCTCCATTCCTTGCGTAGGTCTGATTTGTTTAATCATCTTTGCTTGCGGCGGTTCCAAAAATGTGAACCTGCGTAACTTTGCCCGCGGCCAATTGATTCTGTGGGTAATCGGAATTATTCTGTGCATCATTATGATTGCAATTATGGGTAGTGCAATGGCTTCCCTGATGAGCAATCCTTACATGTACTACTAATTCGTACATAGCTTTAACCCCAAGCCCCGTCTTCCCGACGGGGCTTTTTTTGCCCTTCTTTGGGCAACAGGCCTGCTTACAAACAAGAGAAAGGGCGCAAAAAAGTGGTGGAAATAATTCCACCACTTTGGGTTATTCAACAATACGGCGTACTGCCAGGATGGTACGATAGGTAGCATTGCTTACCTTAATACCGGATTTTTTGTTGCTGGCGTGTACAATCTTACCATCGCCTATATACATGCCCACATGACCATCATAGCAAATCAAATCTCCGGGCTGCGCCTCAGAGTAGGATACACCCTTGCCGGCACTCCTCTGCAGGAAAGAGGTACGGGAAATGGTATACCCAAAGTCTGCATAAATACGATAAGTAAAACCGGAGCAATCGGCTCCCTTGGTGAGACTGGTACCACCATATACATAGGGATTGCCAATAAATTGACAGCCGTACTTGGCAATCTGTTTACCCAAAGCACTACCGGTAGCACCATCGATAATAGACGTGTAGGAAGTGTTATTAAAGTTTTTGTTGGCCATGGCTGCTGCCTGCTCCAGCTTTTTCAGCTCCTTCTGCTCCTGCTGCAACAGCTTCTTGGTCACTGCTGCTTCCTGCTGGGCTTTCTTTATCTCCGCTTCATAATTGGCAGATTCCTTTTTTTTCTGTGCCAGCATGGTATCCAGCTCCTTGCGCTGTTCCTGCAGCAATGCTCTGTCCGTTTCCAAAGCAGCCTTATCATTCTCCAGAGAGGACTTCTCCGCCTCTAATCTGTCCCAAAGCTCATGAACCCTGGTCTTGGTATCCTCATACTCTTCCAGCTTACTCTTGTCGTAACTAAATATCTTTTCCACAAAATCCATACGGTTCAGGATATCACCCAAACCCTCGCCGCTAAGTATCAGATTTAAATAAGTACTCTTGTTGCTCTCATACAGAATACGGGCACGGACATTCATATCCTTCTGCTGATTCTCCTGCTGCAGCTTAGCCGCCTCATACTCTGCCTGGGTTACCTGTATCTGTCCCTGCTTATCCGTAATCTCCTGCTCCTTGACAGTGATTGCCTCCTCCATCATGCCGATGCTGGCCATGATATTGATGATTTCCGCATTCAGGTCATCAATCTTCTCCAGGATAATGTCCTGCTCGTCAGTCAGAGTACCAATCTTGTCGTTGATATTGTCCAGCTGATTCTGATGTTGGTTAATCTTGTCCTTTATATCTGAAATACTGGTAGCTGATACCTCCAATACAGGCCCTGCCAGCATCACTGCCAGTAGCGCAACCGCCAATATTCTCTTACTGAATCTATTCTTTCTACGCACTATTCACGTATCCTTTCTCTTAGGTGCACGTATATCCGTTCCCATAAGCGTGCTTCCGTTCCCTTCCTCCTGTGACACCAGTTGTTACGTCATCCGGGCCACGGAAACCCTCTTTATCATCATATCATATTTTCCCCTATAGTACACCACTAAAATCTGGAAAAAGAAAATCCCCAAGCCTCCGACAATATATCGGGTCTTGGGGATACACATCTTACAATTCGCAATTGTTTACAGTACGAGGGAAGGGGATAACGTCACGGATATTGCCCATACCGGTAAGATACATAACGCATCTCTCAAATCCCAGACCAAAGCCTGCGTGACGTACAGAACCATACTTACGCAGATCCAGATAGAAGTCATAATCCTCCTTATTCAGTCCCAACTCATCCATTCTCTGCTCCATCAGCTCCAGCTTATCCTCACGCTGACTGCCGCCGATGATTTCGCCGATGCCGGGCACCAGACAGTCCATAGCTGCTACTGTCTTGCCATCCTCATTCAGCTTCATATAGAAAGCCTTAATCTCCTTGGGATAATCGGTAACAAATACAGGACGCTTAAATTCCTGCTCAGTCAGGTATCTTTCATGCTCGGTCTGCAAATCACAGCCCCAGTACACCTTGTAATCAAATTCATCATTGTGCTTTTCCAGAATCTTAATAGCTTCTGTATAAGTCACATGACCAAAGTCGGAATTTACCACATGATTCAGTCTCTCGATAAGGCCCTTATCCACAAACTGGTTAAAGAATGCCATCTCTTCAGGTGCATGCTCCAGTACATAACGGATAACGAACTTCAGCATACTTTCTGCCAGAATCATATCATCCTTCAGGTCTGCAAAGGCCATCTCCGGCTCAATCATCCAGAACTCTGCCGCATGTCTGGTGGTATTGGAATTCTCTGCACGGAAGGTAGGACCAAAGGTATATACATTCTTAAATGCAAATGCATAGGTCTCCACATTCAGCTGACCACTTACAGTCAGATTGGTAGGCTTATTAAAGAAGTCCTGGGAAAAATCCACCTTGCCATCCTCAGTCTTGGGGATATCATTTAAATCCATGGTGGTCACCTGGAACATCTCACCTGCACCCTCGCAATCGCTACCGGTAATCAGGGGAGTGTGTACATATACGAAACCTCTCTCCATGAAGAAGGTATGGATAGCATATGCAATCAGGGAACGCACACGGAATACCGCCTGAAAGGTATTGGTTCTGGGACGTAAATGTGCAATGGTACGCAGATACTCAAAGCTGTGACGCTTTTTCTGCAAAGGATAATCTGCGGTGGAGGGACCCTCTACCAACACCTCTTTCGCCTGCATCTCAAAGGGCTGCTTTGCATCGGGAGTCAGTACAATAGTACCTCTGATAACCAGTGCTGCTCCTACATTAATCTTGCAAATCTCATCAAAATTACTTAATCCATCACCATATACTACCTGCAAAGGCTCAAAGAAGGTACCGTCATTGATTACCAGGAAACCGAAATTCTTGGAGTCACGATTGCTTCTTACCCAACCGCCCACGGTAATGTCCTGACCCGCATATTTCGCTGTATCGCGATATAAGTCCTTAATATCTGTTAAGTTCATATTTCTTCCCATCCGCACCGGCGCCGTGCTGTATCCTTGGTTAACCGCCTGTATCCATTAACCAATTTTAATATGTTTTCTTACTAATTAGTAATAGTAGCATTTTCAACAAGGAATTTCAATACCTTATCATACATGAAGTATTCACGGAAGGATTCCTTATCCGTATCGCCGCAATATTCTTCTACAGTAGCATAGCCGCCGGCAGTTGCATACTCCTGCAACAGGGAATCCAACTCCTCATCACTGATGCTCAATCCCTCTTTATTGGCTACTGCCTGGGCAGCCAGTAGCTGCATGGTAGCAGACTCGGCATATTCCTGAATAAAGGTCTCTACATCCGTCACTCCATACATATACTGTACCAACAGACTCACATCCATGCCGTAAGCATTGGCCTGCATCTCCAAAGTCTCTCTGGTCTGTGCTGCATCCATTGCCACTCTGTCCTGAGGCAGTTCCCCAAAGGTACAGCCTGCAATAAACTCCTGTAATACCAGATTACTCTTGGCACTTTCAAACTGCTCCTCCAAATCAGTCTGCATATAATCGGTTACGTAGCTGCGAAGCTCCTGTGCATTGGTGACGCCTTCGATGCCAAAACTCTGAATGGTCTCATCCTTAATCTCTTTTTCCGTAGGAATAATAAAGTTTACGGTACAGGTAAATACTACCTCCGCTCCGGCCAAATCTGCACTGTGATACTTCTCAGGAAATTTCAGTTCCAAATCCACAGTCTCACCGGGCTTTACTCCTACCAGGCCTTCCTCAAAGCCTTCGATAAACTGTCCGGTGCCGATTCCAAGCAACTGATTGGTAGCGGTACCTCCTCCAAAGGCTTCTCCATCCTTATAGCCCGCATAATCCAGATTAATCAAATCTCCGTTCACCACGGCTCTGTCTGTAATACCCCCATTGGCTTTTGCCACATAATCTGAGATGCAAT
>JAFUKK010000240.1 GCA_017473665.1 Lachnospiraceae bacterium | reverse complement strand
CGGCGGCTGCAACGGTAATCTGAAGGGTATCTGTGCATTAGTGAAGGGTATGACCCCTGAAGAAGCCATTGGCAAACTAAAAGGAATTACTTGCGGCTTTAAGTCCACTTCCTGCCCGGACCAGCTGGCAAGAGCATTGGAGAGCATGCTATGAAGAAAATCGTGTTAACCGGCGGCGGTACCGCCGGACATGTTACACCCAATATAGCCTTACTTCCCGCACTACAGGAAGCCGGCTATGAGGTATACTATATGGGTTCCTATGACGGCATAGAAAAAAAGCTTATTGCGGACTTTGACGTTCCCTATCAGGGTATTTCCACCGGTAAGTTCCGCCGTTATCTGGATTTAAAGAATTTTACGGACCCCTTCCGTGTCATCAAAGGCTACGGAGAGGCCAAGAAATATTTGAAAGAGCTACAGCCGGACGTGGTATTTTCCAAGGGCGGTTTTGTTAGTGTACCTGTGGTACGGGCCGCTGCGGCTCTACATATCCCCTGCATTCTCCACGAATCGGATATGACCCCCGGGCTGGCTAACAAGCTGTGTATTCCTGTGGCTACCAAAGTCTGTTGCAATTTCCCGGAGACTCTGAAATACCTGCCGGAGGATAAAGCAGTCCTTACCGGCTCTCCCATCCGCAAGGAACTGGCTCAGGGTAACAAACTGGCCGGACTGGATATGTGCGGCTTTACCGCAAATAAACCGGTACTGATGATTATCGGTGGCAGCTTGGGTGCAGAAAATGTAAATGCAGCCGTGCGTCGTATATTACCTACCCTACTGGAGACCTTCCAAGTGGTGCATCTGTGCGGTAAAGGCAAGATGGATAATCTGCTTTTAAATACACCCGGTTACAAGCAGTTTGAATATCTGAAAGCTGAATTGAAGGATATCTTTGCCATGGCAGATATTGTTATTTCCAGAGCCGGCGCCAATGCCATCTGTGAAATACTGGCCCTGCAGAAGCCCAATCTGTTGATTCCTCTGCCTGCCACCAGTAGCCGGGGTGACCAATTATTAAATGCCAAGTCCTTCCAGGACCAGGGTTTTTCCATTGTATTACAGGAAGAGGATATTACCGACCAGCTGTTGCTGGAGAAAATTAATGAGCTCTATGACCACCGGGCAGAATATGTGGAAACTATGAAAAACAGCGGTCAGCTGGACTCCATCGCCACCATTGTGGGACTTATTGAGGCTGCAGTTGCTGCAAAATAGAATTACAAAATTCACCTATTGCACCGGATGGCGATATAGCAAAATATGAAGCATAAAGCGGATAGACCGTGCCCTTGAGACACATCTATCCGCTCTTTTTGTTCTTTTTTTATCAGGATAACTTCCGCACAGGACGAATATACTTCCAAAACCGGGCCGGGTCATGATAGAAGTAGAAGATTCTGCCGGGAGTAGTATCCAGTTCATAGCCATTTTCAGCATAATCAAAACTCCTCATAGCTTCCTCTATCTTTTGCTCCACACTACCACATTCTGTTTCGTAATCAAAAGGTCCATGCTCAAATACAATATACTCTGCCTCAGGCACATCTACCAATAGCATCTGTGAGGGCACTTCCCCCTCATAATCCAAGGGCAGGCGCACACCGTAGGCCTCTGCCAGGGGAATTCCCCAGCTACAAATTCTTCCTATGGGGTCATTGATAAATGCCATCACCTGACCACTTCCGCTGCTAACATCCTCTGCTCCCCGGTCATCCAATTTGTCCTTAATACTATCCAGCAAACCACAAATAGTTTCACAGTCTTGTCCCGGAATCAGACTTTGCTTTTGCCAGAAATCCCAATATCCGATACTCTCATAGTTCTTGATGTGCAGAAACTTATGGGCCGGAATCGTTACAAAATACACCTTTACTTCCTCTGCCTCTTTCATCATACCGCTTTCTCCAATCCCAAGTAAGTAACAGTCGAAGGGTCTGATAATGGTACGAAGCACCACCGGCGTAGGCTCCCGCCGATATTCACTGGGGGTAATCCCGTAGGCATCCTTAAAAGCACGGGAAAAAGCTTCATGGGAGGAAAACCCGTAATCCATAGCAATCTCCAGCATTCCCCTGTCCGTATCCCGCACCTCCTTCAGTGCAAAAGCTAATCTACGATACCGCAAATAGTCCCGAAACTGCATACCCGATATCTCCCGAAACTTCCTGGATATATGATATTCTGAATACCCCATTCGCCGGGCCAGATACGCCAATGTCAACGCCTCATCCCCATGATTTTTGATGCAGCTATCAATTTCATCAACTAATATCTGTATACGCTTGTGCCACTCACTCATTTCTACACCCTCGCTTCAACTGCTCTGCCTTTATTATATAAAATCCACCATTTCCGTACTTGATTTTACTTGCGAAATATCTCCCTCGCCGCGCCCGCCACCGCCTCCGGCAGAATACTTTCCCTAGCGCTGCAGAGCCATTTATGGAAGGATTAGATTTACCAACAATCCAAAATAAATCAGCACCACTTCCTATTATCGAAAAACAGGCGAGGTATCATAATGTTCTACAAAGGACCCTTGAAAAACGTCGTTACTTAGCGAGGTAAAGCGAAGTAACGATAATGGCACACACCGGATACGAGTGTGTGGCGTTATCGGGACTGCGCTCGAGCTTAGTAACGTAACGATTTTTCACGGAGCGAGAGCGTGTCCGTGTAGAATATTATGATACCACACCTGTTTTAGATAATCACAATAACTTATGCTGATTTATTTAGGATTGTGGAACGTCCTACTCCTCATAAATGGCTCTGCAGCCGCCGATGTACTTGGCGCGGGTACGGGCGCACACCACATGGGCATCGCCGATAGCTGTAGTACGGATACGCAAAGGGACCGCCACATCCTTCAGGTGCATGCCGATTAAGGTATCTCCGATGTCCATCCCTGCATGGGCCCGGATATGCTCCACTGCCACCGGATGCTCAAAGGCCTTGTAAGCCGCCGTGGCGAAGGAGCCTCCCGCCTTTGGCTGAGGCATTACATTCACAATCTCGTAGCCGTATCTTGCTGCGGCCTCCTTCTCCAGAATCAAAGCGCGGTTCAAATGCTCGCAGCACTGAGCCGCCAGATACACACCCTCCTCCTGAGTGGCCTGATAAATACCGCCGAACACTACCTCCGCCAGCTCAGGACTGGAAAAGGTACCTATCCCCGCACCTGCCACCTCGCTGGTGGAACAGCCCACTACAAGAATGTCCCCCTCCTCTAAATTTGCCGCCTGCAAAAGCTCACGGGCAGCGGTGTACGCCTCCCGGGCGATGATACTCATTTCTTCCGTCATAATCTATGCTCCTTGTTCTATTGTTCTTAGTAGCTTCCTTACAGCTCCCCAATGTATCGGGTCTCCCCGGGTTTTACCTCCACAAAGCCCTGCGCAGTGCTCACCCAGATACTAAGCGCCGTAGGATTGTGCATGGTCATTCCATCCGCAGAAAACTCCTGCTGCCGCACAGCCTGAATATAATTGCAGATTTCCAGATTGGTGGCGTACCAGATGTCCTCCATGCCCGCCATTTTCTCAACAAATGCCTCGATAACACTCCAATCCCCGCTCTTTCCGAATTCGAAGCTATGTCCCCAGACATTCATCACCGGCAACTCATAGAATCCGGCAATATTGATAAAGCTCTCCGCCAGCTCCAGAAGGTGATTATTGTGGTGACAGGTGGGGTGCCATGCCAGGAAATCCGAGGGAGGGAAGAAATTCCCCGTATCCTCCACGGTACGGGAATACTTGATTCCCAGGGATTTCGCAATATCCATAATTTCCTGATTATAATTTCCGAAAGAATAGGACATTCCCTGCACTAACCTTCCGGTAATTTTTTCCAACGCCT
>JAFUKK010000239.1 GCA_017473665.1 Lachnospiraceae bacterium | reverse complement strand
TCAAAGCGTTCATGACTACCGTACGGATAGGTGTAAATTCCTCTGTATTACGTTTCTGGCACAGCTGAAATACTCTCTTCTCAGTATCTTCCAGAATATATTCCAGATTCTCCTTACCCATATAGCAGGTATTAGCAATATCCTCATTTAGCCGAATCATCTTGCGCAGGGTAGACTTTTCTGCCACAATATTGGCATAATACTTGATATTTGCCGAAGTAGGCACTGCCGCAATCAAATCTTTTACAAATTCCAGACTACTCACTTCAGGAGGTACATCCTTTTCCTTCAGGCGATTCTGTAAAGTTACTAAATCCACCGGTTGGCCTTCATTATTCAATTCCACCATGGTATCGAAGAGAATGGCATACTGCTTATTGTAGAAATCCTCACCGGAAATCAACTCATAAGCCGCCACAATTGCATCCCTATCCATAATCATGGAACCAATTACAGATTGCTCAGCCTCGATGCTATGGGGCAATATTCTTTTCAGTACATTCTCATCCATCGTGATGTCCTCTTATCTTAAGCTTCTATTACCTTCACTGTTACTTTTCCGGTCACCTGGGGATGAAGCTTTACAGCCACTTCATAGCCGCCAAAATTCTTTAAGCTTTCCGGCAATACAATCTTTTTCTTATCCAGCTCAATACCATGCTGTTCCTTGCATGCTGCTGCAATCTCCTTGGTAGATACGCTGCCAAAGGCCTTACCGCCTTCTCCAGCCTTTATCTTTACTACAATCTGCTTGGTTTCCAGTTCTGCTGCCAATGCCTTAGCAGCTTCCAGCTGCTCCTTGGCCACCTTTGCATCATTAGCCTTCTGCAGTTTCAAATCATTCATATTTTTAGGTGTAGCTTCTACACCAATCTTTTTGGGTAAGATATAATTTCTTGCATAGCCTTCGCTGGCCTCAATAATATCCCCCTTCTTTCCCAATTTCTTTTCATCCTGCAACAAAATTATTTTCATAGTGTTCTCCATCTGCCGTCAATGCGGCTTCTTCATTCCTCAATCTCTTATATCTAAATCTCACCATTCTCCTGCATAGAATCAATAGTGGCCTTTAATTCACCGATTGCTTCTACCAAACCAATTCCTTCCATCTGGCAAGCAGCCACATTCAGGTGACCACCACCGCCCATTCTTTCCATAATAATCTGCACATTAACTTCATCTATGGAACGGGCACTGACATATATCTTGCCCTGATAATCCGTAAGTACAAAGCTGGCCTTCACGCCCCTGATATTCAATAGCTCATTAGCCGCCTGAGCACCAATAATAGTAGGGCTCAAGAAATCCTCCGCTGTACATACAGAGATTGCAAAATACTGCTTATAAATCTCCGCCTGACTTACTGCATCGGCCTTGGCCTTATATGCAGAAGCATCCTCTCTGAACAGCTTACGTACTCTGGTTACATCTGCACCACTTCGGCGCAAAAAGGCTGCTGCCTCAAAGGTACGCACACCGGTCTTGGTCATAAAGTTATTGGTATCAATCATGATACCGGAGTACATACAGTCTGCTTCCTCAGGACGCACCTTAATATTATCATAGGTATATTGTAATATCTCAGAAACCATTTCACAGGAAGAAGAAGCATAGGGCTCTACATAAGACAGTGTAGCATTCTCAATGGTCTCCGTTCCTTGTCTGTGATGATCCAGCACCACTACAGACTTACAATATTTCAGCAATTCGGGACACTCCGTAATGGAAGGCTTATTCACATCCACCACAACCAGCACCACATTATTACCCGCAAGCTCCATGGCCTGCTGGTTATTCACAATCATATCTTCCTCGTACTCCGGCTTGTCCCTAAACAATTCCACCAAAGGCTGTACAGAAGTAGTTACATCATTTAATACAATATGTGCCTTACGTCCCAGAGCCTGTGCAATACGATAAATACCTACAGAAGCACCAAAGCTGTCCACATCGCCTATCCGATGTCCCATAACCAGCACCCGATCCTTGCCGGTAATAATCTCCCGTAACGCATGAGCCTTTACCCGAGCCTTTACTCGGGTGTTTTTCTCCACCTGCTGACTCTTGCCACCATAGTAAGTAATACTCTCGGGAGTCTTGATAACCGCCTGGTCACCACCACGCCCCAATGCCAAATCAATGGCATTTCTGGCAAATTCATAATTCTGTGCATAGGACAGACCATCCAGACCCACACCGATACTGATGGTCACTGCCATTTCATTACCGATGTTGACAGTCTTTACTTCCTCCAACAAATCAAATCGAGTCTCCTGCAGTGCTCCGATGGCTTTCTTACGTAAGATTACCAGATATTTATCCTTCTCCATCTTTTTTGCAATACCATCCAATGCAGATATATATTTATTTATCTTTCGGTCAATCAGGGCAGTAAGCAGGGAACGCCTTACCTCTTCTACGCTTTCCAAAGCCTCTTCGTAGTTATCCAAATAAATCATTCCTACTGCAAGACTCTGATCATCCACTTCCTTCAAAGCAATATGTAATGCTGTTTCATCAAACAAATATACCGCAATCAGATAACCATCATAGCCTGCACTATCAATCATATTGCTGTTTTCTGCCATTTCCTTCAGGGAAATCTTACGAAACTTGGCTACATAATCCGCCCCCTCATATTGCAGCTCATATTGGGCCTCATCCAAACCGGATTCATCCGGCAGGCGGTCCCTGGTAATGGTGGGAAACAACGACGTAATAGATTTATTGTAGCCCTTAGGCTGATGAATCACATTCTCAAAGGCAATATTGCTCCAGATTATCTTTCCCGTGTCATCCAGCAATGCATAAGGTATATCCATCTCCCTAAGCAATGTACGCTGTATCTGGCCGTATTCGGTGGCAAAACTGATAAGTTCATTCATCACAATGGGTTTATTGCGAAAATACAGCGTCAAAGTCACCAGAAAATAGAACAACGTGAAGCATCCCAGCAGAAATCCCGCACGGGCATCTACCAAAAATACCGCTACATTCACAAACGCAAGCAATACACCCAGGTATATACCAAACAATATGTAATTTCTAATTTTCCCTTTAAGCTTAATTCTTTTTTTCATACTCTATCCCTCTGAAATAACCCGAAACCAGATGAACTGCCTACGGCCAAACACCTTTTTTAGGTTTGTTCACCGTGATTACCTTGCTGGCTTCCAAGTTGGAAATCAAAAGTAGTCTGGCCTCTCCCATATGTTCAGGTTTAATCATATACAAACAATAAGTATCAATAAGCAGGAATAAATTAGCGGTTCTGCCCTCCAACTTAAAGTTCTGGAAACCCATAGGCACATATTTCTCCCATATTGCTTCCGGAGATACATAGGTAGAATACTCACGAATTGAATAAATAGTATTCATCTGACCATATTCGCAATGCCAACCGGGCATGGGAATATGCATATTGGGAGGCATTTTACGGTTCTTCAGAGCAATACGCTCCTGCTTACCAATCATCTTATAATGCTCGCCTCTTCTGGGACAATTGGGCACACAGCAGGCATTCACCAGAATCTCACACTTTTCCTTATGTTTGATCTGTTCCAGTTTATCAAACTGATTATTCAGATTGTAATCCAATACTACCAGATTATAATCCTTCTCCAATTCTGCGTTCAACTCATCCATATCCTTGATTTCTTTGCAGGTGGAACTATTAATCTTAAAGCCCGGATAATTGGCACGGATATACTCCTCCAAATCAGGAGATACCACCAGCACCTCATTCATGCCATTATCTGCCACCTTCATACAGAAGTTGCAGTAAGGATCATCCAAATCCGCCTTACCCAGGGTAGGATTGGTATACGTATACCTAACCGGAATACCTCTGGCATTAATATTCTGTACCACGCCCTGGATAAACTGTGCATTACACTGATCATCATTACAATATCTGCCGCCATTCCACAGGGAAGTGGGAAACTCTCCAAAGAAAGAAGCAACCTCCACACCCTCTCGCACCCACTGGGGATACTTCTGCAGCATATCTACAAATAGCATATTCAGGGGATAATTGTATCTCAGTCCCGGCAAATGAAATTTAACTTTCACACTCATACCTCTTTTCGTATATTTCTACTTTTCTACGGCCATACACCTTTTCTGGGTTTATTGACCTCTATCACCCGGCTTGCTTCCAGATTACTCAAAAGTAACAACCGCATCTCTTCCTGCATCTCAGGTTTTATTAAATAATAGCAATAGGTATCCAGTATTTGGAAAATATTAGAAGTCCTACCCTCTATTTTGAAATGCTGAAACCCCATGGGCACATATTTCTCCCAAATAGCCTCCGGCGAAACAAAAGTAGGAAACTCCCGGATATTATATATATTATTATAGCCTTCACATCGGCAATTCCACGACTCCGGCACAGGTATTCTCTCTTCCGGCGGCAATTTGCGATTCTGCAGCTCGATACGCTGCATTTCTGCCATTGCCTTGTAGTGATCGCCTCGCCGCTGACAATTGGGGGTGCAACAGGCATTCACCAACACCTCACAACGTCCCTTATCCTGAATCTGCTCCAACAACTCAAACTGATTATTCAAGTTATAATCCAACATCACCAAATCATAATCCTTGGCAAGTTCCTCATTCAGGCCCTCCACTGTACGAATCTCTTTACAAGTGGAACTATTAACCTTAAATCCGGGATAATTCTTACGGATATATTCCTCCAATATGGGAGAAACCACCAACACTTCATTCATGCCGTTATCCGCAGCCTTCATACAAAAATTACAATAGGGGTCAGCCAAATCCTCTTCTGTCAGAGAGGGATTAGTATATGTATAACGTACCGGGATACCATGGGAATTAATACTCTTAATAACGCCCTGCACAAAACCTGCATCGCACTGGTCTCCCCGGCTGTATCGCCCTCCATTCCACAGGGACAAAGGAAATTCGCCAAAAAAAGAACCAATCTCCACACCCTCACGAAAGCACTCCGGTCGTGTCTCCAGGAGACTTACCAGCAGCATATTTAACGGGAAATTATGACGCAGTCCCGGCAGATGAAATTTAACACTCATATCTGCACTCCTTAATATTATACAGCATCTTTGGATAGTGCCTTGTCGAATTTCCGCATACGCAGAAAGTTTAGGCATATTATCACATCTATAAATATATCATGCTAAGGTGTAATATGTCAATGTAAGAGGACCGGTCACAACAGTTTCCGGCCCCACTTTTCATCCTATCTTTTATTGTATTTTTCCAATACGATATCATAATAAGAATAAGAAAATTCCTTACGATATTCGCACTCATAATATTCGTCAATATTACCTACCCTAAAATCCTTAAGGCTTAAATACCAAACCGTCCCAACGTCTTCCAATTGCTCCCAACTGGCAAATGCTTCACAATTTCCAAAGGGTAATACTTCAGATTTAAAACCATATATCATATATTCTGCGTTCTTGTCATAAAGGCTCATCATCATCAGGTAATAAGAATCTGCCATAATGATATCGTCTTCCTCATACTCCTGCATGCACTCCCGGTAAATATCTAAGCCCTCACTATCCTCCAGGCGCATCTCCTCCACAAAGGCAAAGCTACCCATCACCACTACCATTGTAGCCACCAACATAGGCACCCATTTCCTGCTCATCCGGGTAATTCCCACTGCTGCAAAAAGCCACAATCCGCCAAACAAAGGAAATACATATCTACCCAAAAAACAAGGAACAATCAGCAGAGATACCAGCATGGCTAACACGAATACAATAGCCGCAACTACTACTCCCAGACAGGGAAGCCAATCCTTGGTCTGACGTACATACTTAATCATATAAAAAGCTGCCACCAATAAAATCAGAACACTACATAATATAACCAACGGTTGCGGATTCTCTAAAGAAGAAAACCATTCCGCCAAGTAGGAATACAGAGAACGCAAGGACAACTCCTCGATGGTATTCCCCCAGCCTGATTCCCAACCTGCCCATCTGCTGAATTGTCGCCATAAAATAATCAACCACGGTAGATAACAAACACTTACCACAATGCCTGATTCAAAAGCATGTAATACTTTCTTATAACTTTTCCGCGCCAAACCCAATATCATGAACAGTGCATAAACAACTACCATTGTAATCATGGTAAAGGTATGGGTGTATACCGCCAAAACACTGAATACGGTAAAAAGAATCCACTTGCTTCTGGTCTCCTCCTGAAACAAATTATAAGCTAAATATGCGGCCAGCGTCACTTCAAACAATGCAAAGGTATACATTCTGGCATTGGTAGCCTGAATCATCATAGCCGGCATAAAGCCGGAGAACAGCATCCAAAAGAATTCCACCCGTCTGTCATAATGCTTGCGACAGATATACGCCCCCAGGAGCATATAACCCACCATGAATATCCACGAAAAAATTTTGGAGCTGACCAACTGCTCCATTCCGAGAGTCATGTGGAACAGCTTCAAAATAAAATAATAGAAAGGCGTATGCACATCATGGGAGGTAATATCAATAATCTCTCCGAAGGTGCGCTCAATCATCCCCACTGTGTAGGCTTCATCGTAGTTAAAATTCACTTGTATTGCCATAATACAATATAATATATTGGCTACTACAAATACTACTATGCTGCCATATCTATAAAATCTATCCTCTTGCTTACTCATATTCGTCCTCACATCATCGTTTTCAAACACTGTAGTCCTTTTCATTCCACCTAATCCACGTATTGCTCTTCAAAATCCGCATATCTTTCCCGCGCATAATTTACCTTGGCAAGCATTGCCTCTTCACTCTCGCAATCATGAGTAATCACCTTCCCCTCATGCAAATATACATTGCCATCATAGGAAATTTTCATAGGATTACCCTCTGCATCATAATACGCTTGGAAATTACCAATACGGATATA
>JAFUKK010000238.1 GCA_017473665.1 Lachnospiraceae bacterium | reverse complement strand
TGTAGGATTCGATATTCCTGCCTGTTTTGCAGAGAACATAGAGTATGTATAAAGGGACATGGTAACCATAATAAATACGATGGACAATGCGACAAGGAAAATCTGCAATGCAATCTCATTAGGTGTCTTCTTACGATTTGCCCCTTCTACCATGGCAATCATTTTGTCCATAAAGGTTTCCCCTGCTTCACTGATAATTCTTACAACAATCCAGTCAGACAATACCGTTGTTCCGCCTGTTACAGCACTTCGGTCTCCGCCGCTTTCACGTATAACCGGAGCGGATTCACCTGTAATTGCACTTTCATCCACAGAGGCAGCACCATCCACAACTTCTCCATCACCGGGAATCTGTTCTCCTGCCTTTACCAGAACCAAATCTCCTTTTTTAAGGCTGGTAGACGTAATCACAGTAATTCTGTCTTTCTGATCCGGGGATGGGATCTTATGGGCGTCTACATCTTTCTTCGCCTTTCTTAAAGAATCTGCCTGTGCTTTTCCTCTTCCTTCTGCAATCGCTTCTGCAAAATTTGCAAACAATACCGTAAACCAAAGGATCACTGCAATCGCACAGGTATAACCGGTCGGTGCATCTCCAATTCCAAAAATCAGAGAAATGAGCCAGAGCCCGGTAGTCATGATTGCCGACAGGTAAACCAGAAGCATGACCGGATTGCCTGCCTGCGTTTTCGGTTTTAACTTAATAAATGAATCTTTGATTGCCCTCATCATCATTTTTTTATCAGAGAGGGCAGTTTTTTGTTTTTCTGCCATTTTTGATTCCTCCATATGATCAAATCATTCGATTATTCCTGATTTTTATCCAACAAACTCTGCAATCGGTCCCAATGCCAGTGCCGGGAAGAAACTCAAAGCACCAATCAGCAGCACGATCACGATCAGCAGGAATACAAACATTCCATTACTGGTAGATAAGGTTCCTGCTGTAACTGCCAGTTTCTTTTTCTGTACCATGCTTCCTGCGATTGCAAGGATTCCTGTAATTGGGAGGAATCTTGCCAGAAGCATTGCACCACCAAGAGTAAGATTCAAAAATGGAGTATCTGCGCCAAAACCGGCAAATGCAGAACCATTGTTTCCTCCGGCTGATGAATATGCATACAGCATTTCAGAAAAACCATGTGCCCCGGAGTTATTCAGGCTTTCTGCAACGGATGGAACCGCTGCTGCTATTCCACTGAATACCAATATGGCGATTGGTGTGGCAAGGCATACCAGGACTGCCCATTTCATTTCATAAGGCTCAATCTTCTTTCCCAGGTATTCCGGTGTTCTTCCGACCATCAATCCTGCAATAAATACAGTTAATATTGCAAATCCAAGCATACCGTAAAGTCCACACCCTACGCCTCCGAATACTACTTCACCAAGCTGCATCAGAAGCATTGTGATCATACCGCCAAGAGGCGTATAGCTGTCATGCATAGAGTTTACGGAACCATTGGATGCTGCCGTCGTCCATGTTGCCCATGTGACAGAGGAACCGATACCGAATCTTGCTTCTTTTCCTTCCATATTTCCACCAGCCTGTCCGTCAGTGGAAGTATCTACATATTCATTTTCTGTAAGGACCGTAGATGCGGACTGCTCATTCACTGCTACTACAGACATTGCCGCAATTAACATCAGAAACATCGCCATAAAAACTGCAATTCCCTGCTTTTTGTCTTTTACGTCACGGCCAAATGAAAAGCATAATGACGCAGGTATCAGAAGCAAAAACAGCATCTCAAGTAAATTGCTGAACCAATTCGGATTTTCCAGCGGATGTGCAGAGTTTACACCATAATATCCACCGCCATTGGTACCCAGCTGTTTAATAGCAATCTGACTTGCCGCAAAACCGAGAGGAACGATTTCCTCTGTAACAACTTCCGCATCCTCTACAACCTCTCCATCTACCGTTACGGTATCTCCGTTTATTCTGGCATCCTCCAGATAGTTGCCATCAGCATCAAAAGCAACCGGCTCCATCAATTCTACAGATTCTGCAGCTTTCCATGTCTGTGGTACACCCTGAGAAGCAATAATCAGGGAACCCACCAGAGAAAGCGGTATCAAAACATACAGGGTGGATCTTGTCAGGTCTGCCCAGAAATTTCCCACGCCCTTGCCTTTCACTCTGGTAAACCCACGGATCAGAGCATATAGAACTGCAATACCCGTAGCCGGTGTCACAAAATTCTGAACCGTCAGCCCCAGAGCCTGGGACAGATAGCTGAGCTGTGATTCTCCACTGTATGCCTGCCAGTTTGTATTTGTCACAAAGCTGATGGCAGTATTCAGTGACAGATCCCAGCTCATTCCCTCTATATGCTGCGGATTAAATGGGAGGAATTTCTGGAATACCTGCAAAAGAAACAGTACCAGAAGTCCAAATCCGGAAAATGCCAGTACGCTTACCAGATACTTTTTCCATGACATATCTTCTTCTGGGTCAATATGTAACACTTTATAAATCCCTTTTTCACACGGTGCCAGAATTCTTGTCAGGAAAACCTTCTCTCCATTCATTGCCTTGCTGATATAACGTCCTAACGGAATCGCCAGCAAAACAAGCACCGCCAGATAAAATACATATTGTATGATCGTTCCCATCACATCTTTTCGCCCTTCATTAAAATTACAAAATCATAAATCCATAGTGCTGTCGCACAAATTCCTATGACTGCTGTGATGATATTCATCTCTCTGCCTCCTTTTCTCTTAGTCCTGGCACTCTTTCTTGAGTACTTTTTTAATCTACTACTTTCCTTTATAAATTTCTGTTAAGCAGAATGCTCTCCATTTAAAGAAGTTATAAAGTTTTATTATTCAATAGGTTCTTCCTCAACACTATACATACAGTTCTTAATCGGGCAAAAAATCCCATAGCGTTCCAGATTATACCTGGCAGGTTCATATCCCTGATCCAAATCATAT
>JAFUKK010000237.1 GCA_017473665.1 Lachnospiraceae bacterium | reverse complement strand
TCCGGTGGACAGCAACAGAGGCTTTGTATTGCAAGGGCCTTGGCAGTGCAGCCGGAAGTGTTGCTGATGGATGAGCCAACCAGTGCCCTGGATCCTATTTCCACGTTGAAAATAGAAGAGTTAATAGGGAGCCTGAAAGAAAAATATACTGTAGCCATTGTTACTCACAATATGCAGCAGGCGGCCAGAGTGTCCGATGACACTGCTTTCTTTTTGGTAGGTGAAGTGGTGGAATTTGGTAATACCAGAGAACTGTTTTCGCGTCCTAAGGACAAGCGTACAGAAGATTATATAACCGGTCGATTCGGTTGATAGAAAGGAGACAGTGATGGCGGTAAGAGCAATGTTTGAATCGGAACTGGAAGAATTGAAACAACGGCTGACGCAGATGGGACAGCATGCAATAGGAAGCTATGCAAGTCTGGTAAAAGCCATAAGAAGTCTTGATCAGGAGACATTGAGGATGTTGTTGGATACAGACAGGCAAATGCAGGAAATGCAGAGAAGTATTGAAGCCAGGTGTCTTTATCTGATGACAAAGGAACAGCCTATTGCAAGGGATTTGCGTCTGGTATCCGCGGCATTAAAGGTAGTGACGGATATGGAACGAATCGGAGATCATGTGACGGATATTGCAGAGCTGTTTTTGCGGATGTCGAATCAGCAGTTGGAAGAGTTACGGATACAGGTACTTAGGCGGATGCTGGATGAAACAAAAGCCATGCTGGAACAGGCAATCCTTGCTTTTGTGGAAGGAGACGATACACTGGCAGATAAGGTCATTGCATGGGATGATGTGATAGATGGTCTTTTCAATGATAATAAGCTGGTATTGATGGAGGCCATCAGGCTCCAACAGGCAGATGCGGACTACATTGTGGATTGTCTGATGGTTGCTAAGTATCTGGAAAAAATCGGCGACCATTGTGTAAATATCGGTGAGTGGACTAAGTTTAGAAATACCGGAGATATGCAGGGGTATCCTTTATATTAAGGTTTTTAGTCTCAAAAGTCCTTGTGAACACTGAATTTTACATAAATTTTACATTTCTCGGTTTCATATTTTACATTCATCGTGTAAGATTAAGTAGAAAACAGTAAAATTTCTTGTGAAAAGAGAGGAATTCGTAATGGACTTTTTTGGTTTGTTAAACATGATAGGTGGACTGGCCCTGTTTTTGTACGGCATGAATTTGTTGGGAGACGGTCTTTCCAAGGCCTCAGGAGGACGTCTGGAAAGTATTTTGGAGAAATTGACCAATAATCCGATTAAAGCAGTTTTACTGGGTGCCGGCGTTACTGCGGTAATACAGTCTTCATCGGCTACCACAGTAATGGTAGTAGGTTTTGTTAACTCCGGTATTATGAAGCTGCAACAGGCAGTGGGTATTATAATGGGGGCTAATATTGGTACTACTGTTACCTCATGGATTCTGGGTTTGTCCGGGATTAGTAGTGACAGTTTTTTTGTCAGGCTGTTAAAACCCTCTTCATTTTCACCTATTTTAGCAATTGTAGGTATTGCTTTTATTATGTTCTCCAAGAAGGAAAAATTGCATAATGCAGCTATGATTCTGGTTGGATTTGCCATATTGATGTTTGGTATGGATACCATGAGTGCGGCAGTAAAACCGTTGCAGAATGTACCGGAGTTTACCGGTATTTTGACCAGATTTTCCAATCCCCTTCTGGGTATGCTGGCAGGTTTGGTATTGACGGCAATAATACAGTCCTCCTCGGCGTCTGTTGGTATTTTGCAAGCTCTATGTGCCACCGGTGCGGTAAGCTATGGGGCTGCGATTCCCATTATTATGGGGCAGAATATTGGTACTTGTGTGACTGCAATGATTTCCGGTATTGGTGCTTCTAAGAATGCCAAGCGGGCAGCACTGGTACATTTGTACTTTAATGTGATTGGTACGGTTTTGTTTATGGTTGTATTTTATCTGATTAATGCAGTAATGCCCTTTGAATTTCTTCAGGATGCGGCAGATGGATTTGGTATTGCAGCCGTACACAGCATTTTCAATGTGACAGCAACCTTGTGTCTGTTACCCTTCTCTAAAGGTCTGGTGAAGCTGGCCAGTATGACTGTGAAGGACGAGCCTGAAGCAGAGGCTACTGTTGAGGATAAGGCATTGAGTCTACTGGATGTTCGTTTCTTGGACACTCCCTCCATTGCAGTGGAGCAGTGCCGTAATGTAGCAGTGAGCATGTCCCAGATGGCGGAAGAGGCTTTGAACTTGTCCATGGATTTGTTCAAAGAGTATACGGAAGAAAAGGCGGCGCGCGTAATACAGCTGGAAGAAGATGTGGACCGTTTTGAGGACCATTTGGGAGATTATTTGCTGAAGGTCAGTAGTAGGGATTTATCTGAAAAGGATAGCCAGACCTTGAATATGATTCTTCATTGTATCGGTGATTTTGAGCGTATTTCCGACCATGCGAGAAATTTAAAGGAAGCTGCACAGGAGATGTTTGACAAGCAGCTGGTATTCTCAGATAAGGCACAACAGGAATTGGAGGTTCTAAAGTCTGCCATTCATGATATTTTAAAGCTTACCATGCTTAGCTTTGCCGAAGAGGACCTGAAACTGGCTGTACAGGTGGAACCTTTGGAAGAGGTTATTGATGGACTGAATCTGGATATTAAGCAGAGACACATTAAGAGACTTCGTAAGGGTAAATGTACCATCGAACTGGGTTTTGTGCTGTCCGATATTATTACCAATATGGAAAGAGTTTCCGACCATTGTTCCAATGTGGCAGTATGTGTGATTCAGTCCAGTGAAGAAGAGTATGATCCTCATGCATATCTGGATGAATTGAAGCAGGAAAGCAATATTGACTTTAAGGGTAAGGTTCTGTTATATAGAGAACGTTACCAGCTGCCCTAAACAGAAAGGGAATCAAAATGGCTTTAATTTATGTTGTGGAAGATGATATTAGTATACAGGAGATAGAGACCTTTGCTCTGGCCAATGTGGGGTATGAGGCAAAGGGCTTTACCACGGCGGCAGATTTTTATCATGCCATGGACGGGGTATTGCCGGATTTGGTACTTTTGGATATTATGCTGCCGGATGAAGACGGCCTGAGTATTCTAAAAAAGCTTCGCTCCAGAAAGGATACCGCCAGAGTACCGGTGATTATGGTCACAGCCAAAACCACCGAGATAGACAAGGTAAAGGGATTGGATTCAGGTGCAGATGATTATATGACCAAGCCCTTTGGTGTAATGGAATTGATATCCAGAGTAAAGGCTATTTTGAGACGAAGTGCCCGTCCTGAGGATAAGGAAAAGGTATTGCGTCTGGATAACATTGTACTGGATATGGAACGTCACGCAGTGACCGTATCAGGAGAGCTCTGCGAGCTTACCTACAAGGAGTATGAGCTGCTCAAGCTATTGATGATCAATGCGGGCATTGTGACCACCAGGGAGGCGATTCTGAATCGGGTATGGGGGACCAATTTTGAGGGAGAGTCCCGTACCTTAGATATGCATATCAAGACCCTGCGTCAGAAGCTGAAGGATGCAGGTGGTTTGATTAAAACCGTTCGTAATGTGGGTTATATTATGAATAATTAATAAAAATAGAATTCCGGCTTGCACATGCAGACGGAAGGGGTGGCTATGAAAAAGAAAATCAATCGTATGCTGATAGTCATTGCTTTTTTGGCTATTTTGTTTACCACACTTTTGATTACAATTGTATACCATGGGTTGTATGAAAGACAGGTAATTGAGGACTTGCGGAATATTACCGGGATTCTGAAAAGTGCCGATGTTTCTTATGATGTGGCATGTGCCTATGTGGATGACGTACGGGTGACATTGGTGGATGCCTGTGGGACGGTACTCTATGACAGTGAAGCAAAAAGTGAAAGCATGCCAAACCATAGTCAGCGACCGGAGATCGCTCAAGCTCTTCGTCAAGGAGTAGGGCAGGCAGTACGCCGTTCCGAAACTCTGGCCACCAATACTTATTATTATGCAGTGCTGTTGGACAACGGACAGGTGCTTCGGGCAGGTCGGGAGGCCAGTAGTGTGTTGAGTATCTTTATGTCAGCACTTCCAAGTCTGTTACTGGTTCTGGTGGTGTTGATTGTATTGTGCATGCTGATTGCCCATATACTGTCAGGAAAGCTCATTGCTCCTATTGAACAGTTGGCGGGGGAAATAGATGGGTCCGGAGAGCGTCCTGCTTACAGAGAGCTGGAGCCCTATATTGATACCATCAAAAAGCAGCATGCGGAAATCATCAATAATGCTCGTATGCGTCAGGAGTTTACGGCCAATGTAACCCATGAGTTAAAGACCCCGTTGACCTCCATTTCCGGTTATGCGGAGCTCATCGAGACAGGCATGGCTTCGGAGGAGGATGTGACCAGATTTGCACATGGCATCCGGACCAGTTCCAACCGATTACTTACTTTGATTAATGATATTATCCGATTATCCGAGCTGGACAGTACGGAAGAAAAAATGGAAGTGGAAGCAATCAATTTATATAGTCTTGCCCGTACCTGTGTAGACATGTTGGCCATGAATGCGGAAAAACATCAGGTCACCCTATCCCTGGAGGGCAGTGAGGCCTGGGTACAAGGCAATAAGCAGATGATGGAGGAGTTGCTTTTTAATCTCTGTGATAACGCCATCCGTTACAATAATGTAGGTGGTAGTGTGCAGGTGTGTGTAAGTCCTGTGGAAAGCGGTACCCTGCTACGGGTAAAGGATACAGGAATCGGTATTCCCAAGGAGCACCAGGAGCGCATTTTTGAGCGTTTCTACCGGGTGGATAAGAGTCGTTCCAAATCCACCGGAGGTACAGGCTTGGGTCTTGCTATTGTAAAGCACATTATTTCCAAGCACAGCGCTGAAATGGTACTGCATAGTGAACCCGGTCAAGGGACTGAATCTGATATTACTTTCAAAAATACCGACAGATGAGGTAAACCACCTCATCTGTTTTTTATCCTCGGTTCGCCTATCACCATCCCTCCTCTGCCCACTATCGGGGCAAAAGAAGGGGTGAGCGGAAATTGGCAATATGTGAGAATAAAAGAGCATATTTTAGGCAGAGTTTTTTTGTGTGCTAATTTATAGTATTATCAAGGAAATGTTTCGCTATTTTCAGCGAAACGGAGATTTTGGAGGGAAACAAATGAGTAATGTAAAAATGAGCGGTTACCGCAATGTGTTTGCTGAGATGGGGAAGTCTGAAGCAGAGATTCAGGCGAAGCTTGAGAATGCGGTAAAGGAGTTCTTTTTTGGAGAGGACAGAGTATATTTTGAGGCCGGAGAGGACATGGGTTACATGGAGGATACCGGTAATCATGACGCACGTACCGAGGGTATGTCCTATGGTATGATGATGTGCGTACAGATGAATATGAAAGAAGAGTTTGATCGTATCTGGAAATGGGTCAAGACCTATATGTATATGGATGAAGGTTATAATGAGGGCTATTTTGCATGGTCCTGCCAGACCAATGGTACCAAGAATGCCAATGGTCCTGCACCGGATGGTGAGGAATTCTTTGCTATGGCATTGTTCTTTGCTTCTCATAGATGGGGGGATGGCGAAGGTATGCTGAATTACTCTCATGAAGCAAAGGAGATTTTGAGAGCCTGCTTACATAAAGGACAGGATGGGCGCAAAGGTACTCCTATGTGGAATCTGGAGAATAAGCAGATTCTTTTTGTGCCCGGTGTGGATTATACAGATCCTTCCTATCATTTACCTCATTTCTACGAATTGTTTGCACAGTGGGCATATGAGGAGGACAGACCCTTCTGGGCAGAGGCTGCAAAGGTCAGCCGAGAGTATCTGGTAAAGGCATGCCATCCCGTAACCGGTATGAATTCTGAGTATGCAGAGTTTGACGGTAGTCCTATGAACAGACCCATTCCTTGGTCTAAGGAGAGACATAACTGGTTTTTCTCCGATTCCTATC
>JAFUKK010000236.1 GCA_017473665.1 Lachnospiraceae bacterium | reverse complement strand
TCACCATGACTATTCATACCTTCCTCTGCCCGCTGAATCATTTCCAGTGTTTCCTTACGCTCCAGCACCTCATAATCCAGTACCAACGTTTTCTCACAAATCATCTGATAAACCTGTTCGGAAAGTACTCTTTTTTTGATAATAATTATTTTTTCCAGTCCCCAGCGGGTCACTGCTATGACCGCCTCAATAAGCACCATCTGCCATACCACAGCCATGATACTCTCCATGGTTTCTTTACGGATTACCATATCCAATATTTTGGCTGAAAAAATAAGGTTTACAAAGGGATGGCCGGAAGAAATGACTCTGGTAAAGAAAATCACCGGCAGCATCCCGGGTTGCAATCTTTGTACCAGGGATATTACTTTTTGAATGGTTCCCTTATGCTTCATTTGCTACCACCTCTCCTTCCTGATAGTAATGGCTTTGGATGTCAAAAATCTCTTTATATCTGCCTCCCAGCTTCATTAGTTCTTCATGGGAGCCCTGCTCTACAATACTTCCTCCTTCCAGAAAGAAAATTCTATCGCAGAATTTGGTACTGGCCAGACGATGGGAAATAAACAATGATGTCTTTTCATTGGTCATCTGATTGTATTCTTCATAAATCGCACTTTCTGCAATGGGGTCCAAGGCAGAAGTGGGCTCATCCAGCACTAGAATGGGGGCATCCTTATAAATAGCCCTTGCAAGCAGCATCTTCTGGGTCTCCCCACCGGACAATTGAATACCACTCTCGTCAATGGTCTGGGTGATATAGGTGTCTACCCCCTGTTCCAACTGCTGCACCTTGTCCCAAAGCCCCGCTCTTTGCAGACTTACCTGCAGTCTCTCGTAATCCACCTTTTCCTTGGTCAAACCGGTCACATTGGTGGCTATGGTGAAGGCCATGGGATTCACATCTTGGAATAACACACTTAGCAAGGTATAATATTCCTTCAAATTCATCCGGGAAATATCCCTATCATCCACCAGTATCTGACCTGAAGTGGGACGGTAAAGTCCGCAAAGGATCTTTACCAGAGTGGTCTTGCCGGCACCGTTATTACCTACCAAGGCCAGCTTCTCGCCGGGCTGTATCACAAAACTCAAATGGGACAATGTATCTTCTTCGGCACCTTCATAGCGGAAACACACATCCTTAAATTCAATTTTTAATG
The DNA here is from genome assembly GCA_017473665.1 of Lachnospiraceae bacterium. Lineage (GTDB taxonomy): Bacteria > Bacillota > Clostridia > Lachnospirales > Lachnospiraceae > Acetatifactor. The sequence continues at coordinate 2,085 of JAFUKK010000236.1, read as the reverse complement.
CCAGCTTACCATCCGGGATGGGCTCACCACCCTCCCGCAGAAAATGCTCCGGCATCTCCATTACCTTCTGCATATCATCTACTTCCAGACTGGCCTTTTTCATGGCGCTATAATTGTCCGAAAGATTCCACATCCAATTACATGCATTTCCAATCATTCCTATGAGTAACGTACAAGTAGCCACTTCCATTTCTCCCGCTAACACCATACCAATCAGTACAGAGTATGCCAGAATATCCCGGACAGACATCCAAAACTGATCGGATACAGAGGAGAAAAACCAAGGTATTTCCACCTTTACCTGATAAGCCTTGGCCTGATTGCGCAACTGTTCAAATACCTGATGAAACCAATCCTGAACCTGATAAATACGCACATCCTTGCCTGCCTTCAAATCCAGGCTGCTGCGTTTGATATAATCTCTCTTTCGATATACTTCCGTATTCTCTTCCCGATGTGCATGGGAATAATTACGGGCAAAATTACGTATCGCCACACCACTTACAAACATCAGCACCAGCACCACCATAATACGTACATCTAAACTGATAATCACAGAAAAGTAAGTAATCAGCCCCAACAACTGAATTACAAATTCAACGCACGTTCTGGTCAGCTGCTCCGGACCTACCCAGTTGCTGCTTAAGGACATACATCCCTTCTGTATCATCTTCTGCTGTTTTTGGGGTTCTACATTGGCATAATCCGTCTCCAAATTCTTTAGCAAAAATCTGTCAAAGAAATAACGCAGTCTGGTATAGACACCACGGTTCATTAGCTCCATAGTCAAAGTGTTCTGCAACAGGCTCAGCGCGCTGTTCAATGTCAGAATGCCAACCACACTCCATACAAATCCGCTTACACTGCCATTCATAATAGCCTGTATCATCACCGCCGGAATCAGACTATCCAAAAACGGAACACCCACTTTTGAAATTATATACACCGGTACCTGCCATCTGGTCTGGGGATAACATTTAAATAAAGCACCCAATACCATCCGTACATTTTTAAAAGTACTTCCCGGCTTCTCCTTTTGCATGTTTTGTTTCTTTCCCATACTTCCCTCTCATTCTGTCCTTGTATCGGACACCTCTATTTTGGCACTGCCACTGCTCCCTTCCATAGGTATCCCCTCCACATATGGAGCAGTTCTTTTGTATATGCTTAGCATAGCACAAAATGGAACCCGAAAAAAATTCGTGCACGAAAGGGCCAAAATCGTGCACGAAATTCCTTATAAGGGTAATAATACCTCTGTAGCAAATACCCCCGGTTCGTTCTTACGGTTCACATAACCGTCATAGGATGCTGCAATCCTGTCAATACGCTTTAATCCCAGACCATGTTCCCCCTGTTTCTCGGTAATAAGCTCGTAGAGCTTGCGCCGCCGGGTAGCATTGGTGGCATTGGTCACAGATATGTACAGCTGCCCCTTGAATACCCCCAGGTAAACGCGGATAAAACGCTTAGACTCCTCCACCTTCTCACAAGCCTCTATGGCATTATCCAGCAGATTGCCGATAATAGCACACAGATGCACATCACTGACCTGTAGTTCCTTAGGAACTACCGCTTTATAGTTTACCTCTATCTTTCGCTTGGAAGCAATGGATACCTTGCTGCTGAGAATGGCATCCACACTCACATTGCCGGTACGGATGGCAATGTCGATACTATCCAGGTCTTCCTCCAGATGTTCCAGGTAATCCAGGGTCTCACGGACCTGATTGCGGTCCAGATAAGCCTTAATTATCTGCATATGGTTATGATAATCATGTCTCCATCCCCGCATGGTCTGATAAATATTCTGGACTTCTTCCCGTTGTTTTTTCAGAATAATATCCTGAAACTCACCCATACGCTTTTCTTCACGTCTATGTACCAAATACGCTGTCACCAGTACAGTAAATAGTACCAGCACCACTGCGCCAATAAATACCCATATCCTCTCCTGCATCTTTAGTTCCCCCTATAATAGCTGATAAAAGCTTCATTCAGCTGGCGATAACGGTTCTTACTCACCGGCAGCTGTTCACCTGACTCCAGAATGCAATCCGTCTTGGTAATGCGGTTCACATATTC
>JAFUKK010000235.1 GCA_017473665.1 Lachnospiraceae bacterium | reverse complement strand
CAGAGTGAAATGAACATACAAATATTTGGCACCAAAAAGTGTAATGACACGAAGAAAGCCCAGCGTTATTTCAAAGAACGGGGTATCAAGTTCCAATTCATTGACATGAGTGAAAAGGAAATCAGTAAGGGTGAATTCCGTAGTGTATGCCAAGCTGTAGGTGGTATCAATGCAATGATAAATGAAGACTGCAGGGATAAGGATGCACTGGCGCTTGTAAAGTATATTTCGGAAGAGCAAAGGGAAGAGAAACTTCTGGCAAATCAGCAGGTGATAAAGACTCCCATTGTTAGAAATGGAAAGCAGGCCACGGTGGGATATGCACCGGATGCTTGGAAGGGATGGGCGTAGGTGAAAATGAAAGCATCACTTTCCCCGGAATCCACCGGGGACAAACTTTTAAAAATTAAAACCACCGGCCGTGATGACTCCAATGCGGATTGTTATCATTATCCCTACGAACCCACGCCGTACTGCGTCCTTGAGCGGTTGGCGGGCAGTGGCTTCATAAATGCCAAGGATACCGTCCTTGATTATGGCTGCGGTAAAGGTAGAGTTGAATTTTTCTTGTCCTACCAGACCAAGGCGAAGTGTATCGGGATTGAGTATGATGAACGCATATATAATAAAGCCATGGAGAACAAAATGGGCGGTGTAGCATCCGGCAGAATCCGGTTTGAACTTGTTAATGCGACAGATTATCATGTGCCGGAGGATGTGAACCGTATTTACTTTTTTAATCCTTTTTCAGTAGAGATTTTGCGGAAGGTATTGGGACGGATTACGCAGTCCTATTATGAGAATCCGAGGGAAATACTTTTATTTTTCTATTATCCGTCGGATGAGTATATCTCCTGTCTGATGACAGTGGACGAATTAGAATTTGCAGATGAAATAGATTGCGGAGATTTATTTGAGGGCAAGGATGCGCGGGAGAGAATCGTGATTTTTCAAATAGCACAATAGGAGCAATAAGTCTTGATTTATCCTGCATACAGGCCGTGGGCCCTAAAGAATCTGCAGTATTTGTCGATATATAAGATAAGAAAATGAAACTGTTGAAATACGTATCCAAGGAGGGATTGTCGCAGCTAAATCATTATCAATGGCCTTTATGGTTCATTCAATATCGGCAGTATCAACGGCAGGTAGGGTCGGTTATGACCAGGACAGAGGAAAGGGTTCTTCTGACAGGGAACAACAGGCCGATACCAATACCTTTGCTAAGGTTTTGCAGCAAGAGGTTGAAGACAAAAAGACAGATTCCGTACATTGCAAAAACATAACCTACGGAAGAGACAGCCGGATTCATCCTTTTGAGTATTATGTAAGAGAGTATCGTTTGTAACAATGAAAAACTGTTGGTGATGCAAGTGTGGTCACCGACAGTTTTTGTTTTAGGGTTTTATGGATGTAAATGGTTATTCATAGTAGATGACAATTAATCTGGAGATATGTTATACTTAAATAAAGCAGTACTAAAGTACTATAAATACACAAAAGAGGGAAAACAATGAGAAGAAAAAGTATCTTGATATTGGTTACCATGACTGTAATGCTGTTCTTATCCGGTTGTGGAGATGTGCAAGCGGGTGAACAGGCAATAGACACGGAGATGACGCGGGAAGAGTCTTCTGACACTGCTGTTGAAGACACTAACGCTACCTCGGAAGTACAGTCCACGGAACAGGCTCCTTTGACTTTGGAAGAACAGATTGCAGAGCAGGAGTTCCGTATGGGACAAGGTCTTTTCGCGGAGGCAGATTACGCGGCTTTAGCCAAACTTTATGAGCAGGCCGGTGCTCAGGAGGCGCAACGTGCGACCATTTATAGAGCATTGCGTTTATACCCCTCGGAGGATTACATAGCTATGTTATCTGAGATGCTGCGGAGGGTTTCCGAACCGGACGAAGAGATGCAGGGCGTGTTGGCAGAACTGGAAGGATATTGGGCCGATGAAGATATGGGTAGTCTTAAGTCTTTGATTAATGGTGAGAAATGGAAGCTTCTGTTTGGTGGTGAATTGGAGGTAATCACCGGCAGGACTCTGGTTCTGAATGGAGAGGTGCGTTATCAGGTGGTATCTGATGCCCTGGAGACCAGGGTGACCGCTTTTTATCCGGAGGGAAAGGTGAAGGATTATATCACCAATGCAGAGGGTAGCAAGTATTTGGACGCGACTTTAAAGGATGGCAGCTATGAGGGCGATTTTACATATGTTTTCCTGGACAGTGCAGATAAGGTGCAGAGCAGATATGAGGGTACTCTGCAAGGAGGTCACTGTGTGGGGGAACTGACCATACTTTCCGGCGGCACCACCTATTCCGGAGAGTTCGATGAAGACGGCACCACCAAAGAAAAGCAGATAGAAAAGGTTACCAAGAAGAATCGCCTCATTTATGCATATAACGCTAAGAAGACAAAGTATTTGTATGAGACAGATGTGAAAGCATCAGACTGGACGCTTGCGGTTGAACAGTTCGCGTTCCCTATTATTGAGGAGTGGTAGTAATGAGAGCAGAGAAATGGAAGAAATGGAAGCTT
>JAFUKK010000234.1 GCA_017473665.1 Lachnospiraceae bacterium | reverse complement strand
CTCCCCTAAAGAAAAAGCGACTGATTTTCTTTGCCAGTATGATTCATCGTTATGAAGGCGGCGGTTTCATGTTCTGTCCTGATGCAGACCCCGCAGATGGGGTACTGAATTTATGCAGTGCCTGCAATATCCCCAAGCCCGTGATTCCCTTTATTTTACCCACTGCTTTTTTGGGTAAACATTTTATCTTCAAGAACATTGACGCCTATAAGGGGCGCCAAATCGTAATCGAAGCACCGGTGGAGTTATGGGTGCATACGGATGGAGAGGCCCGGTATAAATCCTCCCGCATTACCGTCTCATGCCTGCCCCGGGCACTTAAGATGATTTTTTAAGAATTCATAAACAAAATTAAGTTTCCCAAATTTGCTATTGTTTTTTTGAAAAAATAGACTATACTATAGTAGTTGCTAAAATCAACGCCAAGCTATTATGCTGATAAGGGAAACAACATGAAAAACTTTATTTTAAAATACAAACACGGTATCCCCATGCTGGTGTACCTGGTTATTTATTTGGCCTGGTTTTCTTATGTAGAGAAGACCGTAACCAAGCATTACCATGTAATACATATGGCAGTAGATGATTACATCCCCTTCTGTGAGGTGTTTATCATCCCCTATCTGCTTTGGTTTTTATATGTGGTGGTAGCCGTAGTTCTTACTATGTTCACAGACAAGGGAGAATATTACAAGCTCTGCACCGTACTGGTGACAGGCATGACTATCTTCCTGGTGATATCCACCCTGTGGCCCAACGGTCACCACTTACGTCCCCTGGTAATGCCCCGGGACAATATTTTCACACAGCTGATTGCAGGACTCTATCAGACTGATACTGCCACCAATCTATGGCCCAGCATCCATGTGTACAATTCACTGGCTGCCCATTTTGCCATCAACCGTTCCAAGGTATTGCAGAAATATCCTCTGGTGCGCTATGGTTCCCTGATACTGGCAATATCTATTATATTGTCCACCATGCTGATTAAACAGCATTCCGTATTCGATGTGCTCACTGCTTTTATTTTAAGCGCAGTTATGTACTATATCGTATATATGCGCAATATGCAGTTCCACTTCCGAGTATCCAGAAAAAACAAGCCACAGACCAACTAGTCTGTGGCTTTTCTTATACTAATTAAATTTGAATATTTTTTGACAAATCTTGTAGCCGGTTACGGAAATACCTCTGCCGATTCTACCGGGCAGATTCATGCCGATTCCCATAATACCCAGGCGCATCCATTTATAAAGCTGTACATCCTGCTCTTTCAGATACTGCCACAAGGCTGCCTTCTTTTCCATATTTTCCTTCTTATCGGATTTAATGGCCAATATGGAGGATACCGTGGTAATAATCTCCAGATAGTTCTTCATATACTGGTCACGACGCTTTATACCCTGAATGGCATCTTTGTGCTTCACATAAAAGTCAATCATGATTCTGTTGACCTTCAACTGCTGGTCGATACGGGAAATCATGATACTCTCATTCACAGACTGTCCCTCCCGGCCTATGTAATAACGGTAAAAATCCACATCCAGATAATACATATTTTTCACATGGAGCATGGGTTCATACACATAAATATTGTCCACATAGAAAGTATGCTCCGGCAAATGTAACCCGCACTCCCGAAGTAACCGCGTCCGGTAGATAACCGAATGCATCAAAATATAATGGCCCTTGGTGAAATGCTTACATTCCTCCTAGGTAAACATACGGTTCTCCGGAAGCATATGATGATAATGCATCACCTTCTTATGCTTGGCACCTTCTTTTTCATAAACAAAATTGCTAATCAGCATATCCAGTACCGGTTCCTTACCGGCCATGTCTCTCAAAGTATCCAGAATCTTAGCATAGGCCTCCCGGTCCACCCAGTCATCACTATCCACCACCTTAAAATACATACCGGTGGCGTGCTCCAGGCCCATATTTACTGCAGAACCATGACCGCCGTTTTCCTTGTGCAATGCCTTGCAGATTGTGGGGTATTTAGCTACATAGCTATCTGCAATTTCCGCTGTGTTATCCTTGACTGAGCCGTCATTGACGATGAGAATCTCCACTTCCTCACCGCCGGCCAGTAGCCCGTCGATACACTTACACATATATTCTGCTGAATTATAGCAGGGAATTGCAATTGATAACAGTTTCATTTCATATCCTTCTTTCTGTATATGGAGCAAATAATACGCCCCTTTTATTTCTCTTTAGGTTCCTGCTCCGCGGCAATCCCCAAAGGTATATTCAAATACTTTGCATAGGCACTAAAAGCTGCCGGGATGGGATAAGCGTCTTTGGTCTCCCGTGGCTCCACATATAGCCAGGTATCCGGTCCATCATCGGCTTGTTCCCGGCAGTCCGCTCTCTCCAACTCATCCACCCTCACCAGGTATCCGGTCATATGCCATTCCTTATGGGTAAAAATATGCTTTGCCTCTGCCAGGGGGGTGATACGGATACTCTTCATACTACGCTCTGTCAGATACTCCAGCACCTGCTCCGGGGTACAATGTCCTTCCAGCCAGGGAAACTCATACATACCTGCCAGAAGGCCCTTGCCGGGGCGTTTCCGTAATGCCACCCGGTTCTCATCCTGTAGCACCAGAATGGTTTTATATTCTACGCTACGGCCCTTGGCTGCCGCCTTCTTGGGATATTGCAGTTCTATCCCATGTAAATGTGCCATGCATCCCTCCCGAAGAGGACACTGCTCACAATGGGGCGCACCATTTGGCACACAGACACAGGCCCCCAGCTCCATCATGGCCTGGTTAAAATCTCCCGGCCTATCCAACGTAATCACCTGTTGCAATTCCTGCTCCACAGCAGATTTTACCTGTTGCAGGGAAATCTCTCTCTCATCCATGCGATAACGGGAAAGCACCCGCAGCACATTGCCATCCACCGCCACATGGGATCTGCCAAAAACAATGGAAGAGATGGCTCCTGCGGTATAACTGCCGATACCTTTCAGTTTCAACAGCTGTTCGTAATCACCGGGCATCTCCCCGTCGTACTGCTCCATTATCTGAAGGGCTGCCGCCTGCAGATTACGCACCCGATTATAATACCCTAAGCCTTCCCAGAGTTTTAAAAGTTTCTCCTCCGGAGCTTTCGCCAGGGACTTAATATCCGGCAAGGCATTCATAAACCGCTTATAATAGGGCTTCACTGCCTCCACGCGGGTCTGCTGCAACATGATTTCCGATACCCACACATGATAGGGGGTAGGATCCTGTCGCCAGGGTAAGACACGCTTATTGCTATCATACCACTTTAGCAGGGGATTGGGAATCATTTCCAATTCCCCTTTTCTTAAGATTTCATAAACCGGCCACATAGATACGGGCACAGAACTATTTATCTCCAAAGTATCCGGTGTCACCTTGCAATCAAAGGCATAAACTTCCACTCCCGCCTTCTGTGCTACTGTAAGAGCATCTCCAAAGGCTGCATGGGTATCCCGGTTGGGGGTAAAATACTTCACCCCTTCCATCTGAATCACAAAAATGACCATGGCCCGGTAGCCCTTCCTGCTGGCCTCCACCAATTCTTCCATATGCTTAATGGCTCTCTCCGAAGGGGCATCAGGAAATCTGACTACACCATCCTCCTCCAGGGTCACTCCCTTTACCTCGATAAATATTTTTTCATCCGGTGTTTCCACATAAAAATCAAACCGTGACTGTCCATAAAAGGTCTCCGGTTTGACCAATGTAATATTGGATATATAATCTGATACACCGGAAAAGAGTGCCTTCCCCCGAAGCCACTCTTCTACAACCTTATTTGTCGCCTGGGAGTCCATATTCACCACCCGGCCATTCTTTTCTACTGCCACCAAATCATAGGCCGTAGAACGATTGGGATTCATACTCTGCTCCAGATACACTTGCACCCCGGGCACAAGCAGTTCCTTGCATCTCCCTGTATTTTTCACATGTACCGTTTCCACGCGCCCATCTATCTCCACTCTGGCAATAAAGCGGTTGGGGCGCTCTATAAAAGTCCCCGGCACAATATGCTCGTATCTCATGGTATTATCCTTTCTAACGGAGACGACTGCCCTCGTAATGTTCCCTGGTCTCCAAGCATGCTTTTAATGCATCATACCGCTTCTCCAAATCCCCATCAGGCACCTCCATATCACAGGCAATGGACATGGTGGTAATCATATCATCCGTAATCCGGTGATGCAGGGCATTTAGAATCTGCAAACGCTTATGGTATGTATCCGCATCTAAGAATTCCCATACCAGCGGGTCAATACCGGGATTACCATCCTCTTTCGCCTGCGCATTGCTTTCTACCGGGGCATCCGCCCAGATCGGCATAGCTGTTTCCACGGACGCTTGGGGTTCTGCCTGCCGCACCTGCGCTGACATTTCCTTCACAGGTTCTGCCTGCTTCAAGACCTGTACCTGCAGGCTTTCTTCATAAGCCTGCTGCTGTCTGGCACTGTCGAGTCCCTGTAATTCAAAACGGAAGCGCTGAGATACCTGCGGATACTTCTCCTTATCTACCAAAGAGGTAAACATGGACAATTCTCTGGCATATACTTTGTAATCACCATACATGGCCTGGTAAATGACCAGCTGTTCTTCTGTCTCAGAATGCACCGCAATGGTCAGCACCTGATACAGATTCCCTTTAAAATGCTTATATATCTCCTGGGGTCTGGGAATAAATGTCATCCTGATTCCTTCTTTCTTTCCTGATTCTCCTAGACTCGCAAACTCGCGCTAACGCGCTTATTGTCTGCGACTCTCTTGCTTCGTCTTTGATGCCTAGACTCGCAAACTCGCGCTAACGCGCTTATTGTCTGCGACTCTCTTGCTTCGTCTTTGATGCCTAGACTCGCAAACTCGCGCTAACGCGCTT